>NZ_FNRT01000001.1 GCF_900105585.1 Nocardioides exalbidus | reverse complement strand
GCGCGCTCGCGCTCGGCTTCGACGCCGTCGCGACGGGCCACTACGCGCAGCTGCGCACGGGTGCCGACGGCCTCATCGAGATGCACCGGGCCGTCGACCACGGCAAGGACCAGTCCTACGTCCTCGGGTGCTCGACCAGGACCAGCTGCGGCACTCGATGTTCCCGCTGGGCGACACCGACAGCCGGCCGTCCGCCGGGAGGCGGAGGCCCGCGGCCTGCTGGTCGCGACAAGCCCGACTCGCACGACATCTGCTTTCGTCGCGGACGGCGACAACGCGGGCTGGCTGCGCGAGAAGCTCGGAGACGCGCCCCCAACCACGGCGGCGACATCGTCGACGCGACCACCGGAGAGACGGTCGGCAGCCACACCGGACCTACGGCTTCACCATCGGCCAGCGCCGCGGGCTCCGGCTCGGCGTCCGGCGCCGACGGCAAGCCGCGCTTCGTCCTCGACATCGAGCCGGTCTCCGGCACGGTCACCGTCGGCCCGCGCGAGCGGCTCGCGGTCGACCACGTCGCCGGGACCAGGCCGCGCTGGTGCGGCACCGTCCCCGAGCGCGTCGACGGCACCGTCCAGCTGCGCGCCCACGGACGGGAGCACCGCGCGGTCGTCACCGTCGAGGGCGACCGCGTCGCGATCGAGCTGCTCGACCCCGCCGAGGGCATCGCGCCCGGCCAGGCGGCCGTGATCTACGACGGCACCCGCGTCGTCGGCTCGGCCACCATCGCCGCCACCCGCCCGGTCGGCGTCGGCCGATGACGACGGCGACCGGTGTCGGGTCGATGCCCGGCACCACCGACGAGGGGTACGCCGAGGCCGTCCGCGTGGTGCTCGGCGAGCTGCCCGACCTCCCGCACGTCCCCGAGGTCCCGGGCGCGGGGTCACGGCCGGGATGACCGGACGGGCGCTCGCGGTCGTCGACGGGCTCGCCGCCGACCTCCAGCCCGCCGGCTGGCGGCTCACCGACACCAGCGGCGTCGACCACCGCCGCGCCCGTTCGCTGCTCGCGCAGGACCTCGACGCGGTCGAGGAGCTCGCGCAGGGCTACGTGGGCACCTTCAAGACCCAGGTGACCGGGCCGTGGACGCTCGCGGCCACCGTCGAGAAGCCGCGCGGCGACAAGGTGCTCAGCGACCACGGCGCGCGCCGCGAGCTCGCCCAGTCGCTCGCCGAGGGCGTCCGTGTCCACCTCGCCGACCTGCGCCGCAGGATCACCGGCGTCGACCGGTGGATCGTGCAGCTCGACGAGCCCGCGCTCGCCGCGGTCTCCCTCGCCCACGTCCCGACCGCCAGCGGTTTCGGCCGGCACCGCCGCGTCGACCCGCCCGAGCTGTCCGCGCACCTCGAGTGGGTGGTCGCCGCGATCACCGACGCCGGGGGAGAGGCCTGGGTGCACTCCTGCGCCCCGCAGACGCCGTGGTCCCTCGTCGCGGGCACGGGCGTCGTCGGCCTGTCGGCCGACCTCGACGTGCTCGGCCCCGCCGACCTCGACACCTTCGCGGAGGCCCTGGAGGGCGGTCGCAGCGCCGCACTGGGCGTCGTACCGTCCACGTCCGCCAGCGACGACCCGGCGACGGACCCGTCGGACGCGCGGCTCACCGAGCGGGTGCAGCGCTGGCTCGACATGCTCGGCCTCGACCCCGAGGTCGTCGACGAGCACCTCGTCGTGACCCCTACCTGCGGGCTGGCGGGTGCCACTCCGGGATGGGCGGGACGAGCGGTCCGTCTGTCGTCGACGGTGGCGCGCAACCTGAGCCTGCAGCAGCCTTCCTGAGCCCGGCGCCGGGAAGGTCGGCGCGGTCGAGCCAGGCCGTCGCGGGTGCGGTGTGGAGCAGCCGCACGGCCACGAGGGCGACCGCCATCGTGAGCGCGACCAGCGGCAGCAGCTCGGTCGGGCGGGTGAGGAGCGCGTCGACGAAGGCGTTGCGCCACCAGACGTCGCGCACCTTGGCATACATGTCGTCCGAGATCGCCCCGGGCGCGATCAGCACCAGCTGGAGCACCGCGACCGGGACGAACCAGCGGCGCGCGCGCTCCGAGAGCCACGGGGTCGCGAGCGCCAGCGCCGGGGAGAGGCTGACGACGAGCTCGAGGCTGGTGCGGTAGCCGTAGAAGTGGTCGCCGCCGCTGAAGCGGTTGAGCACCGCCTGGCTGAGGGTGTACGCCGCCCCGCCCGCGGCCAGCCAGCGGCTCCAGTCGGGCAGGTCACCGCGGTGCCGCCACGCGGTCGGACCGAGCACCAGCAGCAGCGGTGCCCACCAGAGCAGGCCCCGGTCGGCGGAGACGACGAAGCCCAGCCAGTTGAGCGGGTCGAGGGCGTAGCCCGCCGCGTTGCCGATGAAGTCGCCGGCGCGGTAGCCCGAGGTCGGGTCCCACGAGCCGTACATCCACCGGGTCCAGACCGAGGACAGCCCGAGCGAGGCGAGCGCGACCACGCCGACGCGGACGGCGATCGCCGGCCGGCGGCGCGTCCAGGCCGGGCCGAGCCCGACGACCGCGCAGACGAGGGCGGCGTGGAGCCGGCCCCACAGCATCACCCCTCCGAAGAGCCCGACCAGCCACCAGCGCCGGCGGTCCGCGGCCCACGCGGTGCCGAGGATGCCGAGCGTGGTGAGGGTGTGCGGCCAGACGGCGTCGGCCGACACCGACCAGACCGGGGTCGCGAGGCCGAGGATGCCCGAGGCGACGAGGGCGGCGTGGGTGCCGATCCGGTCGCGCAGGACGAGGAAGAACAGCACGACGGCCAGCGCGCTGAGGAGGGCGGCGGTCAGCCCTCCGGGCAGCGGGTCGACCGTGGCCGGGCGGGCGAGGGCGTACGCCGGGACGACGGCCGCGATCACGCCCGGGGCGCGACCGACCGCCTCGCGTCCGTCGGCGGTCTCGACGATCCACGTCTCGCGGATGATGTTGTGGTCGAGGTAGGGGAAGCCCGAGATGTCCGGGACGGGGTCGCCGGTCAGCGCGATGTGGCGCCCGGCGAAGTCGGCGGTGAACGCGTCGGGGCTCGGATCGGGGTTCGTGGTGAGCGCGTAGACGCCCGCGAGGAGCACGAACAGGAGGAGGGGGACCAGCCGCCGGGGCATGCGCGCCATTGTCCGCGCCGGGCGGGTGGCGGGCGAGGGCTGTGGCCGAGCGCTCGCCCATCGTTCGCCGACCCGTCACCTGGGTGAGGTCCGTGGGTACCGGGTCGTCCCTAGCGTCGCGGACATGAAGCTCGTGGTGCAGGTCCCGTGCCTCAACGAGGAGGAGACCCTTCCCCTCGTCCTCTCGTCGATCCCGGGGTCCATCCCGGGCATCGACGAGATCGTCGTGCTCGTCGTCGACGACGGGAGCACCGACCGGACCGTCGAGGTGGCCCGGTCGTTCGGCGTCACCGAGATCGTCAGCCACCCGCGCAACCAGGGCCTCGCCCGCTCGTTCACCGACGGGGTCAACCACGCCCTCGCGATCGGTGCCGACATCGTCGTCAACACCGACGGCGACAACCAGTACCCCCAGGAGCGCATCGCCGACCTGGTCCAGCCGATCCTGCGCGGCGAGGCCGACATCGTCATCGCGGACCGGCAGGTCGGGCTGATCGACCACTTCTCGCCGGCCAAGAAGGCGCTGCAGCGGTTCGGCTCGCGGGTGGTCAACATCGCCGCGCGCACCGAGCTGCCCGACGCCGCGAGCGGCTTCCGCGCCTACTCGCGCGAGTCGCTGATGCGGCTCAACACGGTCACGCGCTTCAGCTACTGCATGGAGACGATCATCCAGGCGGGCAACAAGAACCTCGCGATCGCGAGCCTGCCGGTGATCACGAACGCCAAGACCCGCGAGTCACGGCTGTTCTCCTCCACGCGCCAGCACGTCTTCCGCTCCGGTGCCGCGATCGTGCGCGCCTACGTGATGTACCGCCCCTACGTGATCTTCGGCGTGATGGCGATGCTCTTCGGGGTGCTGGGGCTGCTGCCCTACCTCCGGTACGCCGTCCTCGCCGCGGCCGGGCAGGGCGGCGGCCACGTGCAGTCGCTCCTCGTCGGCGCCGCGCTGGTCGTGGTGTCGTCGCTCTGCGTGATGCTCGGCATCGTCTCCGACCTGATCCGCACCAACCGCGCGCTCATCGAGGCGAACCTCGAGCACACCAAGCGCGCCCGCTACGACATCCTCCGCGTGCCCACCACGCCCGCGATCGACGCTCCTGTCCCACGGAAGGCCGGCATCCGGTGAAGTCGCTCTACGTCCGTCTCGTCCGCCTCGTCGCGGCACCGCTGCGCGCGATCGGCGTCCTCGGCTGTCTGCGCCGCCGCGCCCCGCGCTCGCGCACGGCCACGTGGCTGCTTTCGCTCTTCGCGATCCACGACGTCGACGGGCTGCAGGAGCTCGACGTGCCGTGGTGGACGTTCGACTCGGCCGACCGGGCCGCGGACTGGCTGCGCGAGCACCCCGGCGCGCGCGTCTTCGAGTGGGGCTCCGGCGCCTCGACGATGTGGCTCGCCTCCCGGGCGGGCTCCGTCCACTCGGTCGAGCACCACGCCGGCTGGGCGTCGATGATCGCGCCCCGCCTGCCGGACAACGTCGAGCTCCGGGTCGTCGAGCCGGTCGCCAGCGACGCGCCGGTCGTGGGCTCGGCGAAGCCTGGCCACGGTGGCCTGGACTTCGCCGACTACGTCGCCGCGATCGACGACGTGCCGGGCGAGTTCGACCTGGTGGTCATCGACGGCCGCGCTCGCGAGGCGTGCCTGGCCCGGGCCGTCGACCGGCTCGCCCCCGGCGGCGTCATCGTCTTCGACAACGTCGACCGCCGGCGCTACGTCGACGCCATCGACAGCACGGTCGCCGCGGTCGGCGACCGGGTCTCGGTCACCATGACCCGCGGCCTCACGCCCGCCCTGCCCTACCCGACGCGCACCGCCCTGCTGCACTCGTCGCTGGTGCCCACCCGTGACGCCGGGGTGACGTGACCCGCCGACGGGCGCTCCAGCTCGCCCGCGTCCTGTTCGTCCTCCTCACCCTCACCCTCGCCTGGTGGGGGTTCCGGGGTCGCTGGGACGAGATCGGCGACGCGGCGTCCGGCACCGGTCCGCTCCGGCTGGCCGGCGCGGTGCTCTGCGCGGTCGCCGGGCTCGCGCTGACCGGGGTGCTCTGGCGGCTGCTGCTGCGGTGGCTGGGCTCCGAGGTCGGGCCTCGCGACGCCGCGGCGGTCTTCTTCGTCGGCCAGCTCGGCAAGTACGTCCCCGGCTCCGTCTGGAGCGTCGCCGTCCAGGCGCAGCTCGGCCGGCGCCACGACGTGCCCGCCCGCTCGAGCGTCGCCGCCTCGTCGCTCTTCCTGCTCGTGCACACCGCCACCGGCCTGCTGGTCGGCGGCGCGCTGGCGGTCCTCGGTGCGGTCGACCTGCCCGCAGAGGTCAGCCCGCTGTGGGGCTGGGCCGCGCTGCTCGTCGGCGCGGCGTCGCTCTCCCCGCCGCTGCTGCGCCTGCTGGCCGACCGCCTCGCCGGACACGGGGTGCGGGCCGCGCTGGGTCCGGCGGAAGTGGCGCGCTCAGTGGCCCTGATGGCGCTCGTGTGGCTGGCCTACGGCGCATCGCTCCTGCTGCTCGTGACCGGCAGGGCCGCGGCACCGAGCCTGCTCGCCGCGGCGGCGGCCTTCGCGCTCGCCCACGCGGTCGGCGTGCTGGTCGTCTTCGCACCCGCCGGTGTCGGCGCGCGCGAGGCGGTGCTCGTCGCGCTGCTCGCGCCCGTGCTCGGGGTGCCCGGTGCCGTCGCGGTCGCCCTGCTCTCGCGGGTCGCGCACGCGGTGGCCGACTTCCTCCTCGCCCTCCTCGCGTCGACGGCAGCGGGCCTCGCCGCGCCGTCCCGGCACGCGGGGGAGCCGGCAGGTGTCCGCGGACGGTGAGGCGGTGGCCGGGACCCACGCGCCCGGCCGACCGTCCGTCCCGTCCGGCCGCGCGACCCTGCGCGCCGCCCTGCCCGTCGCGGTCGCGGTGCTCGCGCTGCACGTGGTGTTCGTCGTGGCCAGGGCCGCCCTGGTCGGCGGGCTCGACGGGTTCGTCGTCTACGACGGCCGCGCCTACTTCCGGATCGCGCTCGACCCGCTGACGCGCGCCGTCTCCGACCACGGCATCACCTTCACCCGGCCCGCCTACTGGCAGACCCGCATCGGGTACCCGCTGACCGCCTGGCTCGGCTCGCTCGGCGGTCGCCACGCGCTGGTGGCGGCCGCTCTCGTGGTGGTCAACCTGCTCGCCGTCACGGGGATCGCCCTCGTCGCCGCCTGCACCGCCCGGCGGCTCGGTCGCGGCGTGTGGTGGGGAGCCGTCCCGGCCCTCTGGGCCGGCTTCCTCGTCGGTCTCGGCCAGGACCTCACCGAGCCGCTCGCCGGGCTGCTGCTCCTCGGTGCGCTCGTGCTCCTCCGCTCCCACCGGCACCTGCTCGCCGCGCTCGCGCTCACCGCTGCCGCCCTCACCCGGGAGACGACGCTGCTCGTCGCCGCTGCCGTGCTCGTCGTGTCCCTCGTGCCGTCGCGCGGTCGTCGTACGGCGCCGGGGTGGTGGGTGGGCACGCTGCCGCTCGCGGTGTACGCCGGGTGGCGCACGTGGGTGCACGCCCGCTGGTCGGACCTGGTGCCCGACCCGACGTCGGGCAACCCGGTCGGCACTCCCGTCGTCGAGCTGGTGCGCTACGCCGGATCGGCCGCCCTCCACCCGCTCCGCGAGGCGCCGAACCTGGTGCTGCTGGTCCCGACGTTGCTCATCCTGGTCCTCGTCGCGACCGCGCTCCGGGGCGGTGGACCCGCCCACGAGCGGCTCGCGCTCGCCGGCTACCTCCTCGTGCTCGTCAGCCTGCCGGTGTGGGACCGCGGGCAGGCCTACCTGCGGTGGGGGTGCGAGCCGGTGCTGATCGGCTGGTTGCTGCTCACCGGCCGGCCCACGGCCGACATAGTGCGGCGGCTGGTCGTCCCGGCCGTCGCGGTGGTCTGGATCGTCACGGCGACCCAGAGCGTGGCCTACCCGCTCGAGGGGGCGTGGTGGACGTGGTCCTGACCACACCGACGCCCCCGCGGGCGCGCCCCGACGCGGCCCGTCCGGCCCGCGACCGGACGACGACGTGGCTGGCCGTCGTGGTCGTGCTCGCCCTCGCGGCGCGCCTGGTCGCCGTGCGCCACGGGCTGCCGCACGCCTACAACGCCGACGAGGAGCTGCACTTCGTCCCGCAGGCGGCGCGCGCGGCCGACGGCGACTGGTACTCCGGCTACTTCGAGAACCCCAGCGGCCTGACGTACCTCCTCGCACTCGTCTTCCGGGCGGTGCTGCCCGGCTCCGACGCCACGATGCTCCTCGTCGACGACCCGGCCCTCGTCCTCACCGTCGCGCGGCTCACGGTGGTCCTGCTCGGCACCGCCTCGGTCGTCGCGGTCGCGCTGGCCGGGCGGGTCGCCTTCGGGCGGCGCGCGGGGACGTGGTCGGCCGCCTTCGTCGGCCTGTCGTTCCTGCCGGTCTTCTACGGCCACCACGCCCTCAACGACGCGCCGACCCTCCTCCCGACGGCGCTCGCGCTGGCGGCCTGCCTGCGCCTGCACGAGCGCGGCGGCACCCGCCTCGCGGCGCTCGCCGGGCTCGCGGTGGGCCTGGCCGCCGGCGTGAAGTACCTCGCGGCCCCGATGACCGTCGTGGTCGGGCTGGCGCTCCTGCTCCGGGTGCTCGAGCGTCGGCAACGCCTGGTCCCCGCGCTGCGGGACCTCCTCGTGGCGGCGGTCGCCTGCGTCGGCGGGCTGCTCCTGCTCAACCCCTTCATGGTGCTCGAGGTCGGCAAGTTCTGGGGCGACTTCAGCGGCCAGTCCGCGCAGGCCGCGACCGTCAAGCTCGGCCAGGCCGGCGCGGCGTGGGCGGGCTACCCGGTCACGCTGCTCTGGGGGTTCGGGGTGGTGCCGGTGGTGCTGGCCGTGGCGGGCGTGGTCCTCGCGTGGCGGATCGACCGGGGGAGGACGCTGCTGCTCGTCATCTTCCCGGTCGTGCTCTACCTGCTGATGTCGTCGCAGGACCGCTGGTTCGCCCGCTGGCTGCTCCCGGCCTACCCGGCGCTCGCCGTGCTGGCGGGGCTCGGCGCCACCCGGCTGGCCGCGCTGCTCCGCGGCGCCCTGCCCGGCGTCGTACGACCTCTCGCCGCGGCGGTCGTGGCGGTGCTCGCCCTCGGCCAGCCGGTGGTCGACGTGGTGCGCAGCGACCTCCTGCTCACCCGCACCGACACCCGCACCGAGGCGCTCGACTGGCTGGCCGCCCATCCCGAGGTCGGCCGGGTCGTCGTCGAGCCGGCGGTGCCCGGCAGCTACCGCCGCCGGCTGCGCGACGCCGGCCTCGAGCTGCGACCGGTCAGCCGGCCGTTCCAGGCCTACGAGCTCGGCCTCACCGCGGCGCTGCTCGACGACTACCGCGCGGAGGGCTGGTGCTGGGTGATGGTCAACGGCCACCAGCGCGACCGGGGGCTCGCCGCCGGGCTGCCCGGCGCCACCGCCTACTACCGACGGCTCACGGCGGAGAGCGAGGTCGCGATGTCGGCCTCGCCGTTCGCGACCGGCACCGCGCCGACGCCGTTCTCCTACGACTTCAGCTTCAACTACTACCCGCCCGCACACCAACGACCCGGACCGGTCGTCGAGATCCGTCGCCTCGACGACTGCACGGAGGGGACCGCATGACCCACACGACCACCGATCGGATCCGACCGATCGCCCGCCGGTTTGCCGCACGGCCCGACGCGGTGGCGCTGCTCGCCGCGGCGCTGCTCTTCCTCGTCGGCGCGCAGATCGCGCTGGTCTTCAAGGTGCCGAGCTGGGGCAACGACGAGCCGGCGCACACCGGTTACGTCGCCTCGCTGGCCGCGGGCCACCTGCCGACGATCGACACCGACATTGTCGACGACCCCGCGCGGTTCCCCGGCACGGCCGAGGAGCTCCAGGGCTGGGACGCCGCGCACGGCGACATCTGGACGGCCAACCACCCGCCCCTCTTCCACCTCGCGATGGTGCCGGTCTGGTGGGCACTCCACGACGTGAACCAGAGCGGGATGATCATCACGATGCGGCTGGCCAACACCCTCGGGTTCGCGGCCTGGCTCTACCTCGTCGGCGCGCTCGCCCGAGAGCTGGTGCCGCGGCGCCCGGCGGTCGCGGCCCTCGCGGTCGTGGTGGCCGCGGCGCCGACGCTCGTGCTGCGCTCGGCGTTCTTCCAGAACGACGGCTGGGCGTCCGCCTCCGCCGTGCTGCTGCTCCTGACGACCGTGCGCCTGCTGCGCCGGGGGGCGACCACGCCACGGGTCGCGCTCGCGGCGGCTGCCGGGACCGTGGCCGCGGGGACCCGGGCCCAGGGGGTGCTCCTCGTGGCGCTGTGCTCCGTCGTCCTGCTCGTCGTGCTGGCCCGGAGGTCCGGCTGGCGGCCTGACGGGTGGAAGCGGGCGCTGGTCGTGTCGGGGGTCGTCGGCGCCGTGCCGGCCGCCGCGTGGGCATGGTTCTACGTGCGCAACTACCGGCTCTACGGCGACGTCACCGGCCAGGACGCGCTCCTGGAGAAGTTCGACCGGGTGCCGGTCACGGAGTGGCACCGGATCGACAACATCCCCGGCCTGACCGAGCCGACGCTCGCCACGCCGATCCTGATCGGCGTGTTCCTCGTGCTCGTGCCGATCGCGCTCGTCCGGTCCGTGCGCCGCCACGGCGCCCGCCTCGACGCCGTCTGGATCCTGCTCGCGGTCCACGCGCTCGTCACCCTCCAGAGCCTGGTGACGTTCATGCAGGCCGGCGGTGGCTTCCACGACCGCTACCTGATGCAGGTCATGCCGTTGCTCGCCACTGCCGTCGCCGTGGGGATGCTCGAGGTCGGCCGGTGGGTCCGGGCCCGCACCCCGGGCACCGTCGCGGCCGAGCGACGCGACTGGTGGGTCGCCACCGCCTGGGCGTCCGTGCTGCTGGTGTGGCTGGCCGGTGCCGTGGCCTGGCTGGAGGACTACTACGTCTTCAGCAGGCAGGAGACCTCGCCGGTCGACGGCCCGGTGCCCGACGCCATGGTCGCGGTCGCGGTCGGCCTCGGCGTCGCGCTGGTCACGGTGATGGTGGGCCGGGCGCGCGCGCTCGACCGGCGCGACGACGTCGACCGGCCGGCCGAGCTCCTCGAGCCGGTCGAGGACGACCGTCGGGCCTTCATCCTTTCGTAGGCGCTGATAGGCACTGGGAGACGTCCACCGCGAGGAAGGCCACCCCATGACCGTCCGTCCGTCCGCCCCGACCACCGCCGCCGCACCACGTCGTCGCCGCGCCCTCTCCGCTGCCCTGACCGCGACGGCAGTGCTGGCACCGACCGCCCTCGTTGCTGCTCCCGCCGCCGCTGCACCCGCGTCACCGCAGGCCGTGCGCCAGGTGTCCGCCGACGCGCGGGCCATGCCCGTCGGCAAGCTCGAACGCCTCGTGAAGAGGCTCCGCGAGGACGGCAAGGCCGTCGCCGTCACGGCCGAGGTGCGCCAGGGCGGGAGGACGTGGACCTTCGACGCGGGCCAGGCCCGTCGCGCGCCGTCGGTCCGGGCCGAGCCGGGAGCCAGCTTCCGGGCCGCCAGCGTCACCAAGCAGCTCGTGGCGGTGCTGGCGCTGCAGCTCGTCGAGAGCGGGAAGTGGACGCTCGACACCACCATCGGCGACGTCGACCCGGGTCTGTGGCCGGGTCGTGAGTCGATCACCCTGCGGCAGCTCCTGAGCCACACCAGCGGGATGCCCGACCACCTCCTCGCCGTCATCGGCGACGCGACCACCGGGAAGGAGTTCGTCCGCTCCGTCTCCCGGCGCATGACCGACCGGCAGATCATCGACGCGGGCCGGAGCCTGCCCTGGGCGGGCGAGACCGGCGCGTTCTCCTACAGCAACACCGGCTACGTCGTGGTGGGCCAGATGCTGGAGCGCGCCACGGGGACGAGGATCCGCACCCTGATCGAGAAGCGGGTGCTGCGACCGGCCGGGATGAGCGACAGTGCGTTCGCGGTGCGCAAGGACGCTCCGCGACCCGACCTGCGCGAGTACGCCCGCTTCCCCGGGCGCACCCTCGACCTCGGGTCGTTCGAGCCCTCGGTCTTCTCCTCGGCCGGGGCCCTGGTGTCCACGGCCCGTGACCTGAACAGGTTCCGGCGATCGCTCGAGACGGGCGAGCTGATCAGCAAGCGCCTGGTCCGCACCATGCAGACCCCCGTCAGCGACGGTGGCGGCCTGCCCTACGGGCTCGGCAGCTACCGGCTGCCCAGCCCGTGCGGGTCGGGTCCGGGCTGGGTGCAGGGCCACGACGGTGCGTCCTTCGGGACCCTCACCTTCTCGGTGGGTCTCGGCAAGCTGCGCCACGTCACCATCGCCCTGACCGGTCGCGGCTACACCGAGGAGACGCTGGTGGCCCAGGGCCGCCTGATCCAGGAGTTCGCCTACACCGCGCTGGCCGCGACCTGCGCCGACGCGGGCTCGGACCGCCGTCGCACCGACCCGGCGGAGCTGCCCGGGCTGGTCGACCTGCAGGCCACGTCCTTCCCGGCGTCCCTGCCTGCGTCCTGACCTGCGTCTGGCCCGGGCTCAGGACATCGGCACCTGCACGCCGAGCACCTCGAGGGTCGACCGGGTGGCGACGTCGTGCCACCGGGTCGACCCGCTCAGCATGTAGTGGCCCAGCGCGCCCATGTCGCGCAGCTCCACGCTGTCGGCCACGGCCCTCGCGCGCTCGACGTACCTCGTCGTCTCCTTGAAGGACGTGATGCGGTCGCGCCGGCCGTGGGCCGCCTTCAGGGTGCGGCCGGCCAGGGTGTCGACCGGGTCCTCGGCGGACCACCACGGCGCCAGGCCGACGACCCCGACGACCGACGGGTCGTCGGCGACGTGGACGGCGACGCGGGCACCCATCGAGTGCCCGAGCAGCGCGACCGGGACGTCGCCGTGGGTGGCGCGCACCTGGTCGAGCGCCCAGCGGGCGTCGTCGGTGCGGTCGGTGCCGCCGTTCCACCCGCGCTCGCGGTAGCGCAGCATCCACACCCCGACACCGGCGTCGTTGGCCGCCGGCGCGATCGTGCGCTGGAGCCAGTGCGCCCGGCGCCACGACGCGCTGCGGCCGTCGACGGCCTGGCGGGAGCGGGGCTTGCCGCCGTGCAGCACGACGACGAGGGCGCGCGGGTCGGGGACGTCGTACGTCGTCAGGTGCGGGTCGGTCACGAGTCTCCTTCGTCGGGCGCGGGGGATCGGATTGGTGGGGACGGGCAGAGGGAGGACCTCCTGTCGGAGATCCTCCCTCTGGCGTGGTGGAGCGGGTGGATCAGTGCACGCCGACACCCTCGGGGGCGTCGTCGGTGGCGAGCTCGTCGTGCTTGACGTTGAGGAAGATCCACACGATGGCCGAGGCGGCCAGCATCATCACCGAGCCGACGAGGAACGCGTGGGTCGCGCCCTCGGCGAAGCCGGACAGGTAGGCGAGCTGGCCGACCTGCTCGTTCGACAGCGAGCCCTGGGCGGCCGCACCGATCTGCGGGGCGATCTCCTCGGTGCGGTTGGTGGTGAAGTGGAGCGCGACCGTGCTGAGGGTCGCGAGGCCGAGGGCGCCGCCGACCTGCTGCATGGTGTTCAGCACGCCCGAGCCGATGCCGGAGTCCTGGGCCCGGAGGCGGTGGACGGCGACCAGGGTCAGCGGCACGAAGTTGAGCCCCATGCCGAAGGCCATCAGCACGATGAACGGCAGGACGTGGGTCCAGTAGTTGACGCCGTCGCCGAGGTGGCCCGTCGTGGCGATCGTGTCGACGATGCCCGAGGCGCTGCTCGGGACGTCGAGCCGGCTGAAGCCGAAGAGGGCGATCGCGGACAGGATCGTGCCGACGCCGGAGAGCCAGCGCGGGTCCACGGTGGCGATGAGCTTGGACGCGGTGGTCGCCGAGATGATCATCGCGATCGAGAAGGGCAGGAACGCGAAGCCGGTGTGCAGCGGCGAGTAGCCCACGACGAGCTGGATGAACAGCGAGAGGAAGAAGAACATCGCGAACATCGCCGCCGGGACGATCATCATCACCGCGAAGGCGACCGCGCGGTTGCGGCTGGCGAAGATGCGGAACGGCAGCAGCGGGTGCTCGACGCGCGTCTCGATGACCGCGAACACGACGAGCAGGACGACGCCCGCGACGAGGCTCAGGATGGTGCTGGGCGCGCCCCAGCCGTAGGCCTCCTCGCCGGCACGGCTCAGTCCGAAGACGATGGCGAGCAGGCCGGCGGTGCCGGTGATCGCGCCGGGGACGTCGAGCCAGCCGGAGTGGCGCTCGGACTCGTCGAAGAAGCGCGGGGCGAAGAACGCCGCGGCCAGGCCGATCGGGACGACGATCAGGAAGGTGTAGCGCCAGCCCTCGATGCCCAGGGGCGAGTCGAGGCCGGTGAGCCAGCCACCGAGCACGAGGCCGACCGCGGCACCGACGCCCGCCATGGCGGCGTACACGGCGAAGGCGCGGTTGCGCTCCTTGCCGGCCGGGAAGGTCGTCGCGATGAGCGCGAGCGCGGCGGGCGAGGCGAGCGCGGCACCGAGGCCCTGGAAGGCACGGGCGCCGAGGAGCATCGCCTCGTTCTGGGCGGCGCCACCGACGAGCGAGGCGAGCGCGAAGAGCAGGACGCCCAGCATGAAGACGAGGCGGCGGCCGTAGAGGTCGGCCAGGCGCCCGCCGAGCAGCAGGAAGCCGCCGAAGGTCAGGGCGTAGCCGGTGACGATCCACTGGAGGTTGGCCTGGTTGATGTCCAGGTCGCGGCCGATGTAGGGGAGCGCGATGTTGGCGATGGTGCTGTCGAGCACCACCATCAGCTGGGCGAGCGAGATGAGCACCAGAGCCCAGCGCAGGCGCTTGTGCTGCTCGGGGGTCACCTCTTCGACAGCGGGAGCGAGGTCGGTCATGGGAGTCCTTCGGAGGAGTTCGGGTGGAGCAGGAGGGTCGGAGCGTGGGTCAGCGGGTGGGTCCGTGCAGGGCGGCCGGCAGGACGACCTCGTCGAGGACCCGGGCGATGAGCTCGGGCGTGATGGCCTCGCCGAGGAGGAAGCTGCGGTGCATGAGGATCGCGATCAACGACGGCGCGAGGATCGACAGGTCGGTGTCGGGGTGGAGCTCGCCGCGGTCGCGGGCGCGCTCGTAGATCGCGCGTGACGCCTCGATCTTGGGCGCGATGAAGTCGCGCCGGTAGACCTCGGCGAACTCGGGGTCGCGCGTCATCGCCGTGACGACGGCGGCCAGCACGACCTGGGCCATCGGGTCGCTGGGACCGCCGTGGCCGCAGTAGGCGTCGAGCAGGTCGCCGCGGAGCGAGCCGGTGTCCGGCTCTCGCGCCTCGCCCTTGTGGGCCATGATCGCGGCGACGACGAGCTCGGGCTTGCCCTTCCAGCGGCGGTAGAGGGTGGCCTTCGACGCCTTCGCCCGGGTGGCGACGGCGTCCATGGTCAGCAGGTCGTAGCCCACCTCCGCGAGCACCTCGAGGGTCGCCTCGAAGATCTCGAGCTCACGCTCACCCTCCACGCGGGGACGGGTGCCTGCCTCGGTTGGTGTCATGGGTGCCTCGGTGCGCCTTCCTGGGTGTGTGTGACGGCCGTCACGATGAAACGGTACGGTTTCGTTTCGTTCCAACGGGAGGGTAGCCCCGCGTATTCCGATGGAACAAATCCGTTTCATCTCAGGCGTGGCCCGGTCCAGACCGGAGCGTGGTACGACGTCCTCCGGCCGCACCCGCGTCGGTGCGCGCCGGTGTCGGTGAGGAGCGGCAGACTGTGCCCATGAGCACGCCTGATGAGTCCGGGTCGGAGCCGGAGGTCGCCGCCGCCACCGCCACGGCGCGCGAGCGGCACCGTGAGCTGAGCGAGCAGGTCGAGGACGCCCGCTGGCGTTACTACGTGCTCGACACGCCGACGCTCTCCGACGCCGACTTCGACGTCCGGCTGCGCGAGCTCGAGGGCCTCGAGGAGGAGTTCCCCGAGCTGCGCACGCCCGACTCGCCGACCCAGCGCGTCGGGGGAGCGGTGTCGACCGACTTCACGGCGGTCGACCACCTCCAGCGGATGGAGAGCCTGGACAACGCGTTCAACCCCGACGAGCTCGCGGGGTGGTACTCCCGGATCCTGCGCGAGGGCATCGAGGCACCCGCCCTGCTGTGCGAGCTCAAGGTCGACGGCCTGGCGATCAACCTCCTCTACGAGGACGGCCGGCTGGTGCGCGCGCTGACCCGCGGCGACGGACGCACCGGCGAGGACGTGACGCCCAACGTCAAGACGATCGCCTCGGTGCCCCACCGGCTCGCGGGCACCGACGAGTTCCCGGTGCCGGCGCTGGTCGAGGTGCGCGGCGAGGTGTTCCTCCCGAGCGAGGCCTTCGAGCGGCTCAACGCCTCGATGACCGAGGCCGGCAAGCCGATGTTCGCCAACCCGCGCAACGCCGCCGCCGGCTCGCTGCGCCAGAAGGACCCGCGCGTCACCGCGACCCGCGACCTCGGCATGGTCTGCCACGGCATCGGCGCGCGGGAGGGCTTCGAGCCGCAGACCCAGAGCGGCGCCTACGACGCCCTGCGCGCGTGGGGGCTGCCGACGTCCGAGGAGGTGCGCGTCGTGGCGACGCTGGCCGACGTCGAGGCCCGCATCGCCCACGTCGGCGAGCACCGCCACACGATCGTCGGCTACGAGATCGACGGCGTCGTGGTCAAGGTCGACGACGTCTCGCTGCAGCGCCGCCTGGGCTCGACCAGCCGCGCGCCGCGCTGGGCGATCGCCTGGAAGTACCCGCCCGAGGAGGTCAACACGCTCCTCAAGGCGATCGAGGTCAACGTCGGCCGCACGGGCCGCGTCACCCCCTACGGCGTGATGGAGCCGACCAAGGTGGCCGGGTCCACCGTGGAGAACGCCACCCTCCACAACGCCCACGAGGTCAAGCGCAAGGACGTCCGTCCCGGCGACACCGTCATCCTGCGCAAGGCCGGTGACGTGATCCCGGAGATCCTCGGCCCGGTCCTCGACCTGCGCCCGAAGGGGCTCAGGCCCTGGCGGATGCCCACCAGGTGCCCGTCCTGCAAGACCCCGCTGGCCCAGCAGAAGGAGGGTGACAAGGACCTCCGCTGCCCCAACCACGAGAAGTGCCCCGCCCAGGTGCGCGAACGGGTCTTCCACGTCGCCGGGCGCGGCGCCTTCGACATCGAGGGACTCGGCTACGAGGCGGCGGTCGCGCTCCTGGACGCGGGGGCGATCACCAACGAGGGCGACCTGTTCGACCTCGACGAGGCGGCGCTGCTGACTGCTCCGCTCTTCACCCGCGCCCCCAAGAAGGGCGAGGACGGGCCGCAGCTCAGCGCCAACGGCGTACGCCTGCTGGCACACCTGCACGAGCGCAAGGCCGCGGTCCCACTGTGGCGGGTGCTGGTGGCCCTGTCGATCCGCCACGTCGGACCGACCGCGGCGCGCGCGCTGGCGACCGAGCTGGGCTCGATGGCCGCCATCCGCGAGGCGTCGGAGGAGCAGCTGGCCGCGACCGACGGCGTCGGCCCGACCATCGCCGCGTCGGTCCGCGAGTGGCTCGACGGCGACGCCTCGACCTGGCACGTCGCGATCCTCGACGCGTGGGAGGCGGCCGGGGTCTCGATGGCCGACGAGCGCGACGAGTCGATCGCGCGCACGCTCGAGGGCCTCACGATCGTCGCGACCGGGTCGCTCCAGCACTACACCCGCGACTCGGTGAAGGAGGCGATCATCGGCCGCGGCGGCAAGGCTGCGGGGTCGGTCTCCAAGAACACCGACTACGTCGTGGTGGGCGAGAACGCCGGGTCCAAGGCCGACAAGGCCGAGCAGCTCGGCGTCCCGGTGCTCGACGAGGAGCAGTTCACGCTGCTGCTCGAGCAGGGTCCCGACGCGCTGGGCTGACGCTGCCCGGGCCCACGTGGGGGTGGACGGCGTGCCGACGGGCGTGTAGACCGGCGGGACGGGTGGATGCGCGTCCCGGCACCCGCGACAACCAATCCGCCGTCCTCGTGGTCCCACCACCGAGGGGTGCCGTCTCGGGCACTCACGCAGCGAAAGGTCTCCCCATGACTCGCAACGTCCGCCACCTGCTCGGCACGACCGCGGTGCTCGCCGTCGCGCTCACCCCCGTGGCCGCCCTCGGCACAGCCGCGCAGGCCGCACCGCCCACCTGCGGCGGCCTGAAGGCGACGATCGTCGGCAACGACAAGTCCAACACGATCACCGGCACCCCGAAGCGGGACGTCGTGGTCGCGAAGGGCGGCAACGACGTGATCCGCGGCCTCGGGGGCAACGACGTCATCTGCGGCGGCGACGGGGCCGACACCATCTACGGCGGCGACGGCGACGACCGCATCGCCGGCGAGAGCGACCTG
Source organism: Nocardioides exalbidus (assembly GCF_900105585.1). NCBI lineage: Bacteria > Bacillati > Actinomycetota > Actinomycetes > Propionibacteriales > Nocardioidaceae > Nocardioides > Nocardioides exalbidus. Next base: position 73,420 of record NZ_FNRT01000001.1, on the reverse strand, counting down.
CTGCGCATCGACAAGTTCGGCCGGGTCGTGAAGAAGGGCGACACGATCACCGGCGGCGCCGGCGACGACACGATCAGCCTCGGCTACGACCCGCGGCCGGCGACCGAGGGCACGACGGTCCAGCTCGACACCCTGTCCTACTCCGACGCCCCGGCCCCGGTCGTGGTCGACCTCCGGGCCGCCGCGAGCGTCCCGATCGCCGCCGACGGCAACGACACCGTCACCGGTTTCGACGGCGGCCTCCGGATCGTCGCGACCGCCTTCAACGACACGATCAAGGGCACCAACAAGGCCGACGTCATCCTCGCGCGGGGCGGCGACGACACCGTCTTCGGGCGCGGCGGCGACGACGTCGTCTACGCCGACGCGGCCGGCACGGTGGGCAACGACCGGCTCTACGGCGAGGCGGGCGACGACACCCTGAGCGCAGCGATCGGCGTCGACACGCTCGTCGGCGGCAGCGGCAGCGACGTCCTGTCGACGACCTCCGAGCTGCACCAGGTGATCCGCGGTGGCGGAGGCATCGACACCGTCACGTTCCCGATCCCGCTGGAGTCCGGCTTCTCGATCAAGGGCCACCGCGGCCAGGACCGGTTGCGCCTGCTGCCCAGCTCCAACCCGGCCTCCAAGCCCACGCTGCGCATCGACCAGCTCAAGAAGACGACCATCCGCGACCTGCAGCCCTACACGATCGAGGGCAAGATCACCGGCTTCAGCGACATCCAGCTGCCCGCGCGGGCGCTGTCGATCTTCAAGGGCAGCAACGAGTCGGAGGTCGTCACGGCCAACCCCGACTACCGCGTGATGGTCTACGGCCGGGGCGGCGCGGACGTGATCACCGGCTCCGGCGAGCCCGACCGGCTGGACGGCGGTCCCGGCTTCGACATCGTCCGCGGTCGCGGCGGCAACGACACCTGCAAGAACGCCGAGAAGCGCTCGAGCTGCTGACGTCCACCCGGTCGGTCGGGCACGCGGGCCGACACTAGGATTGCCCGCATGCCTGAGATCTCCCGGGAGGAAGTGGCCCACCTCGCCACCCTGGCCCGCATCGACCTCTCCGACGCCGAGCTCGACCACCTCGCACCCCAGCTGAGCGTGATCCTCGAGTCCGTCGCCTCCATCACCGGTGTCGCCGGGGACGACGTCCCGCCGACGTCGCACGCGATCCCGCTGACCAACGTCTTCCGCGAGGACGTCGTGGTGCCCGGCCTGACCGCCGAGGAGGCGCTCTCCGGCGCCCCGGCCGTGGAGGACCAGCGCTTCTCCGTCCCGCGGATCCTGGGCGAGGAGGCCTGATGAGCGACCTCCGCACCACCGCCGCCTCGATCGCCGCCGAGCTCGCGGCCGGCGAGGTGACCTCGGTCGAGGTCACCCAGCGCCACCTCGACCGGATCGCCGAGGTCGACGACCGCGTCCACGCCTTCCTCCACGTCGACCCCGAGGGCGCGCTCGCCCAGGCGGCCGAGTCGGACGCCCGGCGCGCCCGCGGCGAGGCACGCGGCGCGCTCGACGGCGTACCGATCGCGGTCAAGGACGTGCTCGCCACGCGCGGCCTGCCCACCACCTGCGGCTCGAAGATCCTCGAGGGCTGGATCCCGCCCTACGACGCGACCGTCGTGACGAGGCTGCGCGAGGCCGGCCTGCCGATCCTCGGCAAGACCAACATGGACGAGTTCGCGATGGGCTCCTCCACCGAGTACTCCGCCTACGGCCCGACCCGCAACCCGTGGGACCTCGACCGGATCCCCGGCGGGTCCGGCGGCGGCTCGGCGGCCGCGGTCGCGGCCTTCGAGGCACCGCTCGCCATCGGCACCGACACCGGCGGCTCGATCCGCCAGCCCGGCGCCGTCACCGGCACCGTCGGCGTGAAGCCGACCTACGGCGGCGTGTCCCGCTACGGCCTCGTGGCCCTGGCCAACAGCCTCGACCAGGCCGGACCGGTCACCCGGACGGTCCTCGACTCCGCGATGCTCCACGACGTCATCGGCGGTCACGACCCGCGCGACTCGACCTCGATCGACCAGGAGTGGCCCTCGTTCACCGACGCCGCCACGGCCGGTGCGACCGGAGACATGACCGGCGTCAAGGTCGGCGTGATCACCGAGCTCGCGGGCGACGGCTGGCAGCCCGGCGTGATGGCGCGCTTCCAGGACTCGGTCGACCTGCTGGTCAAGGCCGGCGCCGAGGTCGTCGAGGTCTCGTGCCCGTCGTTCGTGCACGCGCTCGCCGCCTACTACCTGATCCTCCCGGCCGAGGCCTCCAGCAACCTCGCGAAGTTCGACGCGATGCGCTACGGCCTCCGGGTCACGCCCGAGGGCAGCCCGAGCGCCGAGGACGTCATGCGGGCCACCCGTGACGCCGGCTTCGGCGACGAGGTCAAGCGTCGCATCATCCTCGGCACCTACGCGCTGTCCAGCGGCTACTACGACGCCTACTACGGCCAGGCGCAGAAGATCCGCACGCTGATCAGCCGCGACTTCGACGCCGCCTTCGGGCAGGTCGACGTCCTCGTCTCGCCCACGGCGCCCACCACGGCGTTCAAGCTGGGGGAGAAGCTCGACGACCCGATCGCGATGTACCTCAACGACCTCGCCACCATCCCGGCCAACCTCGCCGGCGTGCCCGGCATCTCGGTGCCCAACGGCCTCGCCGACGAGGACGGGCTGCCGAGCGGGCTGCAGGTGCTCGCGCCCGCGCTCGCCGACGACCGCGTCTACCGCGTCGGCGCCGCGGTGGAGGCACTGCACGAGAAGGAGTGGGGCGCCCCGCTCCTCGACCGCGCGACCGGACTGGAGGTCAAGTGATGACCGAGACGCTGATGTCCTACGACGACGTGCTGGCGGCCTACGACCCCGCCCTCGGCCTCGAGGTGCACGTCGAGCTCAACACCGCCTCGAAGATGTTCTGCGGCTGCCCCGCGGTCTTCGGTGGCGAGCCCAACGCCGGCACCTGCCCGACCTGCCTCGGCCTGCCCGGCGCGATGCCGGTCGTCAACGGCAAGGCCGTCGAGTCGGCCATCCGGATCGGCCTCGCGCTCAACTGCGACATCGCCGAGTGGTGCCGCTTCGCGCGCAAGAACTACTTCTACCCGGACATGCCGAAGAACTTCCAGACGTCGCAGTACGACGAGCCGATCGCCTTCGACGGCTACATGGACGTCACCGTGCCCGTCGAGGGTGGCGACGACGAGACGTTCCGGGTCGAGATCGAGCGCGCCCACATGGAGGAGGACACCGGCAAGTCGCTGCACGTCGGCGGTGCCACCGGTCGCATCCACGGTGCCGACTACTCGCTCGTCGACTACAACCGCGCCGGCATCCCGCTCATCGAGATCGTCACCCGACCGATCCTCGGTGCGGGGGAGCGGGCGCCCGAGGTCGCGAAGGCCTACGTCTCGCAGCTGCGCGAGCTGATCGTCGCCCTCGGCGTCTCCGAGGCGCGGATGGACCAGGGCAACCTGCGTGCCGACGTGAACCTCTCGCTCTCCCCCAAGGGCAGCGGCGTGCTCGGCACCCGCACGGAGACCAAGAACGTCAACTCGTTCCGCTCGGTCGAGCGTGCGGTGCGCTTCGAGATGCAGCGGCACGCGGCGATCCTGAGCGGCGGCGGATCGATCCTCCAGGAGACCCGCCACTGGCACGAGGACACGGGCATCACCACGAGCGGTCGCGAGAAGTCCGACGCCGAGGACTACCGCTACTTCCCCGAGCCCGACCTCGTCCCCGTGGCCCCGAGTCGCGAGTGGGTCGAGGAGCTGCGCGGCACGCTCCCGGAGAACCCGACGGTGCAGCGCGCCCGCCTGCAGGCCGAGTGGGGCTTCAGCGACCTCGACATGCGCGACACCATCGGGGCCGGCGCGCTCGGCCTGGTGATCGAGACGATCGCCGAGGGCGCCACCCCGCAGGCCGCGCGCAAGTGGTGGCTGGGCGAGCTGGCCCGACGCAGCAACGAGGACGGCGTCGACCTCGTCGACCTGCCGATCACCCCCGCCGACGTGGCGCGGGTCCAGGCGCTCGTCGACGACAAGACCGTCAACGACAAGCTCGCCCGCCAGGTCATCGAGGGCGTCCTCGCCGGCGAGGGCACCCCGGACGAGGTCGTCGCGAGTCGTGGCCTGGCCGTGGTCTCCGACGACGGTGCGCTGGGCTCGGCCGTCGACAACGCCATCGCGGCCAACCCCGACGTCGCCGACAAGATCCGCGAGGGCAAGGTCGCCGCGGCCGGTGCGCTCATCGGTGCGGTGATGAAGGAGATGCGCGGTCAGGCCGACGCCGGCCGCGTGCGTGAGCTCATCCTGGAGAAGCTCTCCTGACGACGGCGTCCGGTGTGGTGGCCTGAGACCTCGTACTGAGACTTTGGGCTGATTCGGGGGCCGACTTAGGTGGTCCAGACAACTTGTTACGGTCGTGGCGAGTCCCACTGGTCACATCACCCACACCGAATCGCCCGCACCTCATGGGGAGGGCGCGACCCCTGCGGTCGCGTGCCCTGCGGGCCGGAAGGAAGTCATGAACCACCTGAATCGTCACGTCCGCTCGGCGGCAGCCGCGCTGTCGGTCGCCGCGCTCGGCGCCGGAGTGCTCGCCGCCCACCCGGCGTCCGCAGAGCCCTCGCCCGCCCTCCGCACCGCGAAGGCAGCGGCCACCACGGACAGCACGCCCTCGAAGGTCGCCGCCGCGTGGCTCGCGGACGAGCTCACCAACGGCCTCATGGTGACCAACGGCCGTCCTGACTTCGGTCTCACGATCGACACCGGCATGGCGCTCTCGACCGTGTCGGGCTACGACTCCACGGTGTCAGCGATCAACACCGTGCTGCAGCCCCGCATCGCGGAGTACGTCGGCAACGGCACCGATGAGTCCTACGCCGGCGCGCTCGCCAAGACGGCGACGTTCGTCCGCGCCGCCGACCAGAGCCCGCTCGACTACAACGGGATCAACCTCGTGGCACGCCTCGAGGAGCGCACCGCCAACGTCCCCGCCGACTCGGCCGCCGAGCCCCAGGCAGCGGCCATCGCAGGCCGCATCTTCGACAAGTCCGCGTCGGGCAACTTCGCCAACGTCGTCGGCCAGTCCTACGCCGTGCGTGCTCTCACGGTCGCCGGCTCGCCGGAGGCGGGTGCCGCGCGCGACTTCCTGCTCAAGCAGCAGTGCGCCTCGGGTGCGTTCCGGCTCAACTTCGCGAAGGCCGACAACCCGGCCCAGGCCTGCGCCGACGGCGTGGCCGGCAGCGAGGCCGACCCCGACGCGACCGCTCTGGCCGTGATCAACCTGATCGAGTCCGGCGACCGGACCCCGGCCGTCTCGGCCGCCCTCACCAAGGCCGGCGACTGGCTGGTCGCGCGCCAGCGCGGCAGCGGCGCCATCCGCAGCGCCGGAACGGGTGCCCAGATCAACACCAACTCGACGGCCGTCGGCGGCTACGCCCTCGGCCTGCTCCAGCTGCGTGACTCGGCCAGGAAGGCGGCCGTGTGGGTGCGCAAGAACCAGCCGGTCGACAAGTACCGGTGCCGCACCGCGCTCACCAAGGACATCGGCGCCGTGGCCTACCGCCCCGACCGCGTGAAGCAGTCGACCACCACGGGCATCAAGGCCGAGGCCCGTGACGAGTGGCGCCGCGCGACCGCCCAGGCCGTCCTCGGCCTGCAGTTCGCGCCGGCGAGCAAGGACAAGTTCCGCATCGAGTCGGTGCGCAAGCAGGCGCGTGCGGGCGAGCGTCCCCAGTTCCGCGTCTACGGCCTCGCTCCGGCGGAGAACGCCTGCGTGATGGTCAACGGCGACTTCTCGCGGATCAAGGGCAAGCCGTCCGGCGACAAGATCGTCCGGAAGCTCCAGATGCCGACCGGCAACCAGCGTCGCTACGCGGTGGTCTACACCTCCGACGAGGACGCCCGGACGTCGATCCTGGTCCGCAACTGATCCACCTGCACCACCTGTGATCCACCTCTGATCCAGCCCTGATCCACCGCTTCGGCCCGGCGCTCCACCCCTCATCGGTGGCGCCGGGCCGACGTGCGTCCGGATCGGACCCGGGGTTACGCTTCGCTGGCCGCACCCGACCGGGGCGGCACCGAAACGCCCGAGCAGGGGAAAGCCGGTCCGAGTCCGGCGCTGACCCGCAACCGTGGGCACGGGAGGGATCCCGTGCAAGCCGGAGCACCCGGCTCGACGCGTCCTGAACACCATCGCTGTCGAGGAACGCAGCGAGGAGCCTGGACCAGCCCGGCCCTCGTTGTCGCAGCGGGGGAAGGAACCCATGAAGCGCCTCACTGGACTCGCGGCGGCCGCGCTCGTCGCCACGTCGCTCGCGACCCTCCCTGCGCCCGCGCAGGCCCATCCCGCCGGGGACCGAGCCGTCTCCGCCGGAGCCACCTGGCTGAAGAGCCAGCTCACTGGCGGGATCCTGCACAACGACGAGTACGACTACGACGACCTCGGACTGTCTGCCGACGTCGCCTTCGCACTGGACGCAGTCGGCCAGCCTGCCGCGGTGGCAGGAATCGTGGACGCGATCGAGCCCGACGTCGAGTCCTGGGTCGGCGATCCGTTCACGCCCGGACGCGTCTATGCCGGCAGCGTCGCCAAGATGGTGAGCGTCGTGCAGGCGGCCGGCCAGGACCCGACCGCGTACGGAGGCACGGACCAGGTGGCTCGCCTGGCCGGCCTCGTCTCCTCGGCTCCGGGAACCAACGGGCGGCTGGAGGATGCCGGGGTCGACACCACGAGCCCGTACGACGCCGACTTCGTCAACGTCATCGGCCAGTCCTTCGCCGCGCGAGCCCTCACGACGGCCGGTTCGCTCCGCGCGAGCGACGCGACGGCCTTCCTGCTCGACCAGCAGTGCGACGACGGCTTCTTCCGTGCGGATCTCGCGTTCGACAAGGCCGCCGCCGAGCAGGGTTGCGTCGACGACACCGACGTCGGCAGCGTCGACTCGACGGCTCTCACGGTGATCAACATCCTGGACACTCCCGGCGCATCCGCGGCGGCCAAGGGCGCGGCGTACCTCGCTGCCAGCTGGCTCAAGGGCCAGCAGCTCGCCGACGGGTCGTTCTCCGGTGGCGCAGTGGGCGTCAACGCGAACTCCACCGGCTTGGCTGCCTGGGCGCTGGCAGAGGCCGGCCAGGACGGCGCCGCGACCAGGGCGGCGACGTGGTTGCGCGGACTCCAGGTCGCCGATCTCGCCCCCTGCAGCGCGACCCTCGCCGGGGTCAACGGCGCGGTGCTCTACCAGCCCGACGACCTCTCGGCAGCTCGTACCGCCGGAGCGTTGTCCGTCCCGGCCCGGGAGCGTGCGCGCCGTGCCACCGCGCAGGCCCTGCCCGCACTGGCCAGCGTGCCGGTCGCGACCGGCACTCCCGCGCTGGCCGTCCCGGCCACCGCGACCGAGAAGTCCGCAGTCAGCGTGACGGTGTCCGGCCTCGGCGCCGGTGAGCCTGGTTGCGTGAGCCTCGGGTCCACCGCGAAGCCGGTGACCGGCACGGGATCGCCCGTCACGGTCGCCCTCGACCTGCCGGCCGGCGCCGGTCCGCGCACCGTCACCCTCACGACCCTCGGTGGTTCTGTCAGCGCGTCGACGATCGCCTCGCTCGCTCCGACACCTGCTGCTCCGTCCGTCGGCGCGGTGGACGCACCGAGGACCGTCAAGGTCGACGGCAGGAAGTTCTCCCTCGCTGTCACGTGCGACGCCGCTGTGGCGTGCACCGGCAAGCTCAAGGTGAGCACCGCCTCGAAGGTGAAGCTGGCGACGGGCAAGAAGGTCGTCGTGCTCGCCAAGCGGAGCTACCGGGTGGCACCGGGTGGCGAGAAGGACCTCGTGCTGAAGCTCACCAAGCCCGGTCGGGCGCTGCTCGCCTCGGGCAAGGTCAAGGTGAAGGCCGTGCAGACCGCGAAGGGTGCCGAGCCGGCCACCACCCGGTTCTGGCTCAAGATCGCCAAGGGCTGATCTGGACGTGATCTCCTCCTGGACGCGACCCCTCGCCCGGGCACTGGCACTCGCCGTGCTGGGCGGGGGTTCCGTCCTGCTCGCACCCTCCGCCTGGGTGTCCGCAGCCTCAGCCGCGACGTGCACCTCGGGAGGCGGCGTCAGCGTCGTCGTGGACTTCCGGGAGCTCGGCGGAGGCATCCTCACCGAGTGCGCGCCCGACGGCGGCGGGAAGAGCGCGACCGCCATCTTCCAGTCGGTGGGTGTCCGCCTCACGTACGCCACCCGTCAGCCGGGCTTCGTCTGCCGGGTGAACGACGCTCCGGCCGAGGACCCCTGCACCAACACGTCGCCGGCCAACGCCACGTGGGGCCTGTGGTGGGCCGACGGGACCCGGGCCTCGTGGACGTACTCGTCGTCCGGCGTCGGCGGTCTGACCGTCCCCGCCGGCGGCTCGGTCGGCTGGTCCTGGCAGCAGGACCGCCCGTCGGGCTCCGCCGTACCTCCCGGTGTGGCACCACCCGTGAACCCCGCCTCGCCCAGCCCGACGTCGACGCCCACGCCCACCTCGTCGCCGTCGGCCACGCCGACGGGCGGCTCCGGCGGCGGGGGCTCGAGCTCGCCGACCGCCACCCCGACCCCGGGCGGCGGCAAGGGTGGCAAGGGCGGCAAGGGTGGCGGATCGGGGTCGACGACCTCGCCCTCGGCCTCACCGTCGGCCACGCCGTCCGGCTCGCCGTCGGCATCGGAGTTCCCCTCCGAATCATCCTCCGGGTCGCCGTCCGCGAGCGCGTCGCAGTCGCCACTGGCCAGTGAGTCTCCTGGAGACTCACAGCCGAGCGACGGCGCGAGCTCGGCCTCCGAGGAACCGTCCCTTGCCACTGAGTCTCCAGGAGACTCAAGCCCCAGTGCGGGCTCCGAGCCGTCCGGCCCCGCCTCTGAGTCTCCTGGAGACTCAAGGGCGAGCGGAGCGGAGGACGACCAGCCCGGCCGGGTCCCCGCACCCGTGACCTGGGGCGTCGTCGCGCTCCTCGCGATCGGCATCCTGGTCAGCGCACTGGTCGCGCGCCGACGCCGGGGAGCCTGACCCGCGTGCCCGGGACGGCACCCCTGACCCGACAGCTGCCGCGCGACCTGCACCCGGTCGCCTGGTGGGTGTGGGCGATCGGGCTCGCGACCGCCGCCTCGCTGACGACGAACCCGCTGCTCCTCCTCCTGGTGATGGGGTCGGCGACGGCCGTGGTGGTGGCGCGCCGCTCCGGGCACCCGTTCGGCCGCTCGTTCCGGCTGTACGCGCTCCTCGCAGCGGTCACCGTGGTGCTGCGCGTCGTGTTCCGGATCCTCTTCGGCGGCCAGGAGTTCGGCCACGTCCTGCTCGACCTCCCGGAGGTCCCGCTCCCCGACTGGGCGGCGGGCGTGCGCCTGCTCGGGCCCGTCACGAGCGAGGCGGTCCTCGCCGGGTTGTACGACGGCCTCCGGCTGGCCGCGATCATCCTCTGCGTCGGCGCGGCCAACTCGCTCGCCAACCCCAAGCGGCTGCTCGCCTCGGTGCCGCCGGCGCTCTACGAGATCGGCACGGCCCTCGTCGTGGCGGTCACGATCTTCCCGCAGCTCGCCGACAGCGCCCGCCGAGTGCGTGCGGCCCAGGCCCTCCGGGGCGGTACGACGACGGGTGTCGGGCGGCTGCGCCGCTTCCTCGTCCCGGTGCTCGAGGACGCGCTCGAGCGCTCGCTGGCCCTGGCGGCCGGCATGGACACCCGCGGCTACGGACGCTCCGGCGGCGCGAGCGATCGCGAGCGCCGGGTCACCGGCGGACTGCTGCTCCTGGCGCTCACCGGCATCTGCGTGGGGACGTACGCCTGGCTCGACCCGACCGCGCCCCGCGTGCTCGCCCTGCCGATGCTCGGTGCTGGCGTCGTCGTCGCCGTGCTCGGGCTCGCGAGCGCCGGACGCCGCGTGCAGCGCACCCGCTACCGTCCGGACCCGTGGCGGGCGGGGGAGGCGGTCGCCGTCTCGACGGGTCTCGCCGTCGCTGTCCTCGGGTGGTACGTCGGCCACACGCAGGTCCTCGTCGCCTACCCGGGGGGCGACGTGGCGCCGTACCTCTCGCCCCTGGCCCTCCTCGTCGGCGTGCTCGGCACGATCCCTGCCGTCGCGACGCCGGTCCCGGCCAGCGCGCTCGCCCAGCGCGAGCCGGCCCGCCCGGGGGTGGCGGCATGATCGACCTGAGGGGCATCGGCTTCCGCTACGACGAGCGCGAGGTGCTGCGCGGCGTCGACCTCAGCCTGGACGAGGGCGAGCTCGTCCTCGTGTCCGGCCGCACCGGCGTCGGGAAGTCCACCCTGCTCGGCGTGGTCACCGGACTCGTGCCCCGCTTCACCGGAGGCGTGCTCACCGGCGACGTGCTCCTCGACGGCGCCAGCATCGTCGACCAGCCGCCGCGCGAACGCGCCCACGTGGTGGGCTACGTCGGCCAGGACCCGCTCGCCGGCTTCGTCACCGACACGGTCGAGGAGGAGCTCGCCTACGGCATGGAGCAGGTCGGCACCGCCCCCGGGACGATGCGCCGGAGGGTCGAGGAGACGCTCGACCTGCTCGGGATCGCCGACCTCCGCTCGCGCGACCTGCGCACCCTCTCCGGCGGTCAGCAGCAGCGCGTCGCGATCGGCTCGGTCCTCACGATGCACCCCCGGGTCCTGGTGCTCGACGAGCCGACCTCGGCGCTCGACCCCACCGCCGCCGAGGACGTCCTCGCCACCATCACCCGGCTCGTCCACGACCTCGGCCTGACCGTCCTGCTCGCCGAGCACCGGCTCGAGCGCGTCGTGCCGTTCGCCGACCGGATCTGCCTCGTCACCGGCGACGGAGGCATCCGGGTCGACTCCCCCCACGAGGTCCTGGCCGACTCACCCGTCGCGCCACCGCTCGTCGAGCTGGGCAGGCTCGTCGGCTGGAGCCCGCTCCCGCTGACGGTGCGTGACGCCCGTCGCCAGGCCCGCGGCCTGCCCGACCTGGCCCCGCCGACCCCGCCCGAGCCGCCCCGAGCCGCCCCCCTCCTCGTCGCTCGCGGGGTGAGCGTCGTCCACGGCTCGCACGTCGCCGTGCGCGACCTCGACCTCACCCTGGGCGCCGGCCGCGTCACGGTCCTGATGGGGCGCAACGGCTCGGGGAAGTCCAGCCTCATCTGGGCGTTGCAAGGCACCGGCAAGCGGCGGTCCGGGACGGTCCACGTGGCCGGCGACGACCCGGCCGACCTCGCCCTCGCGCAGCGTCGTACGCACGTCGGGTTGGTGCCGCAGACCGCCGCGGACCTGCTCTACCTCGAGTCGGTCACCGACGAGTGCGCGGCGGCTGACACCGGCGCCGGGGCCGCGGCCGGCACCTGCCGCGGACTCCTCGACCGGCTGGCCCCGGGCATCGACCCGACGATCCACCCGCGCGACCTCTCCGAGGGCCAGCGGCTGGCCCTCGCGCTGTCGATCGTGCTCACCGCGCGGCCGCCGGTCGTGCTGCTCGACGAACCCACCCGCGGGCTCGACTACGCCGGCAAGGCGGAGCTCGCCCGCATCGTCGCCGACCTCGCGGCCGACGCCCGCGCCGTGCTGCTGGCCACCCACGACGTCGAGTTCGCCGCCCACGTCGCGGACGAGGTCGTCGTGATGGCCGAGGGCGAGGTCGTCTCCTCCGGCTCGCCGCAGCGGGTGCTCGCCGAGTCGCCGTCGTTCGCCCCGCAGGTCACCAAGGTGCTGGGCGCGCCGTGGCTCGTCGTCGAGGAGGTCGCCACGGCGCTCGACGGCCCGGACGCCGAGGAGGACGCGCGATGAGCACGGTCGAGCGGACCCGGCCCGGCGCCGCGCCCGGCGTCGCGCTGCCGATCGGCCCGCGCACGGCTGCGGTCCTCGTGCTCGCCTCGCTGGCCGGACTGATGATGCTCTGCTGGCCGCTGCTGCTCGACGCCCAGCCGGGGGACCGGGTCGAGCCGCCGTTCTTCTTCCTCGCCCTCCTGCCGGTCGTGATGGTCATGGTCCTCGCCGAGATGGGGGAGGGCGGCATGGACTCGCGGGTGCTCGCGGTCCTCGGCGTCCTGTCGGCGATCAACGCCGTGCTGCGCGGCCTCGGAGCGGGCACCGCCGGCATCGAGCTCGTCTTCTTCCTGCTCGTGCTCGGCGGACGCGTGTTCGGGGCGGGCTTCGGCTTCGTGCTCGGCTGCACGTCGCTGTTCGCCTCCGCCCTGCTCACCGCCGGGGTCGGTCCGTGGCTGCCGTTCCAGATGATCTGCTCGGCGTGGGTCGGCATGTGCGCCGGCCTGCTGCCGCGGCGGGTGACCGGGCGGGCGGAGATCGTCATGCTCGTCGCGTACGCCGTCGTGGCCTCGTACCTCTTCGGCCTGCTGATGAACCTCAGCTCGTGGCCGTTCACGCTCGGCATCGCCGTCCCCGGCCACGAGGGCTCCCTGGCCTACGTCGCCGGCGCGCCCGTGCTCGAGAACGCGCACCGGTTCCTCGTCTACACGCTGATCACCTCGACCGGCGGGTGGGACACCGGGCGGGCGATCACGACCGGCCTCGCGATCGTGGTCCTCGGACCCGCGATCCTCACCACGCTGCGACGCGCCGCGCGACGCGCCGTCGTACGCCCGGGCTGACGAGGGCCTCCACCCAACGCGCAACCGAGGTGACGTCGACACGTCACCGACGGGTCGTCCGGCGGCCAAGGTCGACCGACACCCTCGGGGGACGTGGAGACCTCTCGGCGGGTACTGCTCAAGGGCGGCCTTGTCGCCGCCGGCGTCACGTTCCTCCCGGGGATGACCGGGCCACCGATCGACCTGCGGCCGACGGCAGCGGCCGTCACCCCGTTCGACAACCCGTTCAGTCTCGGGGTCGCGAGCGGCGACCCGTCGCCGGACGGGTTCGTGCTCTGGACCCGCCTCGCCCAGCTGCCGCTCGACGACGACGGCCTCGGCGGGATGGGTCAGTCGGTCCGCGAGGTCGCCTGGCAGGTCGCGACCGACCCGGGCTTCAGGCGCGTGGTCCGTCGGGGAAGGGTCCGCACCGGCCCGGCCCAGGGGCACTCGATCCACCTGGAGCCGTCCGGCCTCGAGCCGGACCGCGACCACTGGTACCGCTTCCGCCTCGGTCGCCACCTCTCGCCCGTCGGCCACACCCGCACGGCCCCTCGTCCCGAGTCGGCACCGGCCGCGCTGGCGGTGGCGTACGCCTCGTGCGCCCAGTGGGAGCACGGCTACTTCACGGCCTACCGCCGGATGGCCGAGGACGAGCCCGACCTCGTGCTGCACCTCGGTGACTACATGTACGAGTACGACCCGGACTTCGAGCCGGCCAAGACCGGCAACGTGCGCCACCACGAGGGGCCCGAGACGGTCACGCTCGCGGACTACCGGCGCCGGCACGCGCAGTACAAGACCGACGAGGACCTCCAGCTCCTCCACGCGACGGCGCCGTGGGTGGCCGTGTTCGACGACCACGAGGTCAGCGACAACTGGGCCGACGAGAGCCCTGGTACGACGACGCGCCGCGACGGCTTCGGCGACCGGCGTGCCGCTGCGCTCCGGGCCTACTGGGAGAACATGCCGCTGCGCCGCTCGGCCTTCCCACAGGGGCCCGACATGAAGGCGAACCGCCGCTTCCAGTGGGGCCGGCTCGCGACGTTCCACATGCTCGACACCCGGCAGTACCGCGACCCCCAGGCGTGCGGTGACGGCATGGGCACGTGCGAGGAGACCTGGGAGCCGGACCGCTCCATCCTCGGCGCGCCGCAGGAGGCCTGGGTCGACGAGGGGCTGCGCACGTCGACCGCGACCTGGGACGTGCTCGGCCAGCAGGTGCCGTTCGGTCGCCTCGAGCTGAGCCCGGTCGAGATCGACCGGCTCTCGATGGACACGTGGGACGGCTACCCGTCGTGCCGGGACCGGGTGCTCGACTCGATGGCCCAGGCGGCGAACCCGGTCGTGCTCACCGGCGACGTGCACGACTCGTTCGCCACCGAGGTGTGGCGCGACCACGAGGACCCGTCGTCGGTCGCCGTGCCGGAGATCATCACCACCTCGGTGTCGACCAACGGCGACGGCGAGGACACCTCCGACGGCGGCTACCGCTACGCCCGTACGAATCCGCAGGTGAAGTTCTGGAACGAGCTGCGCGGCTACGTGAACCTCACCTTCACCGCCGGCCGGCTGGACGCCGACTACCGCAACCTGCCCTATGTCCACGAGCCCGGCGCACCGGTCTTCACCCGCGCGTCGTTCGCCGTCGAGGCGGGGTCGCCGTTGCTCCACCAGACGGGGGCGCAGCCGCTCGCTGGGTCGTGAGTCTCCAGGAGACTCACGAGCGAGGGTCAGGGCCGGATGCGGATGATCCGGTCGTCGGCGGGGGTCGGGTTGCCGCGCCCGTCCTGGTTGGACGTGGTCACCCAGAGGACGCCGTCAGGTGCCGTCACGACCGTGCGCAGGCGGCCGTAGTCCTCGGTGAAGAACGCCTTCGGCCTGGTTGCCTTCCCGGCCGCGGTGACGTCGATCCGCCACAGCCGCTGGCCGCGCAGCCCGGCCATCCAGAGGTGGCCGTCGGCGTACGCCAACCCGCTGGGGGAGGCCTGCTCGACCGGCCACACGAGCTGCGGGTCGATGAACTCCGGCGCGCCGCCGCTGCCCTCGACCTCCGGCCAGCCGTAGTTGCCGCCCTTCTCGATCAGGTTCAGCTCGTCGAACTCCGAGTCGCCGAACTCCGAGGCCCACAGCCGGCCCTCGTCGTCCCAGGCGAGGCCCTGCACGTTGCGGTGCCCGAGCGACCACACCGGCGAGCCGGCGCGGGGGTTGCCCGGGGCGGGGTCGCCGTCGGGGGTGATCCGGAGGATCTTGCCCGCGAGGCTGTCGGGGTCCTGGGCGAGCTCGGGGTCGCCGGTCTCGCCGGTCGTGACGTAGAGGTAGCCGTCCGGGCCGAACGCGATGCGGCCACCGTCGTGGATGAAGCCGGCGGGGATGCCGCCGAGGACGACCGTGGGCTCGCCGAGCCGGCCGTCGTCGACGACCGCCTTGACCACACGGTTGTCGGTGCCGGTGGTCACGTAGAGGAAGAGGGTCTGGTCGCTGTCGTAGTCGGGCGACACGGCGACGCCGAGCAGCCCGGCCTCACCCTGGGGGACGGCCGCGGTGATCCCGCCGAGGCGGCTGCGGGTGCCGTCGGGGGCCACCTCGAGGACGGTGCCGGACATCCGCTCGGTGACGATCGCGTCGCCGTCGGGGAGGAAGTCGACGCCCCACGGGACCTCGAGCTGGTCGACCAGGGTGCCGAGGGCCTCGGGCGCTGCGCCGGCCCCGCCGTTGCCGCCGCCGTTGCCGCCCCCGTCCGCGCTCGGCTTCTCGGTGGGGGTCGGCTGCGACGGGACGTCGGTGGGCTGCGTGATGCGCGGGATCGACTCGGGGGTGTCGCTGGAGGAGCAGCCGGTCGCGGCAAGCAGCGTGAGGGCGAGCACGGTGAGCACGAGGCGAGACGGTCCGGGTCGCGTTCTCATGTGGCCAGTGTGCCGGGTGCGGCCGCACGCTCTCCGGAGTCGTGGTCGGTGTCGTGGCCGGGTGGTTCGCCGAGGGCGGACCCGGAACGGGTGGCACCGATGCTCGCGGCGACGACGCAGGCGATGGCGAGCCACTGGACCGGCGCGAGGTGCTCGTGGAGCACGACGATCGCCGCGAGCGCTGCCGCTGCGGGCTCGAGGCTCATCAGGATGCCGAAGACCGCAGGACGCAGGCTCCGCAGCGCGACCAGCTCGCAGCTGTAGGGGATGACCGAGCTCAGGAGCCCCACGAGCGCGCCGAGGAGCAGGATCCGTCCGTCCCAGAGGCTCCCGCCCGCGGCCAGGAGCGCCGGCACGGTCATGCCCAGCGCCGCCACGACGCTCGCGACCGCGAGGCCGTCGAACCCGGCCCACCGCCGGCCGGTGCTCGCGCTGAGCAGGATGTAGGCCGCCCACGCCGCGCCGGCGAGCAGGGCGTACGCCACTCCGAGCGGGTCGAGGTCGCTCTTCTGGAAGCCCAGCAGGACGACGCCGACACCGGCGAGGACGACCCACACGAGGTCGCGCGCGCGCCGGGAACCGACGAGCGCCAGCGTCAGGGGACCGATGAACTCGATCGTCACCGCGATGCCGAGCGGGATGCGGGAGAACGACTGGTAGATGCCCCAGTTCATCGACGCCAGGCTGACGCCGAACCCGACGACGACCAGCCAGTCGCGTCGGCTGCGGCCGCTCAGCCGGGGGCGTACGACCACGGCGAGGACCAGCGAGCTGGTGACCAGCCGGAGCCACACCATCGCGGTGGGCGAGATCTCGCCGAACAGGCCCTTGGCGATCGCCGCGCCGAGCTGGACGGAGAGGATGCCGACCAGGACCAGCCCCACGGGCCCGAGCAGGGCACGGTTGGGGCGTCGGGTCACCGAGCAAGCCTATTCAGTGCGGTCCCGGGCCTGTCGCACCGTCTCGTCGGAGGAGTAGCGTCGAGGCCCACCCGGCGACGGACCGGGCAGGACCAGGAGGCTTCCCATGACGCGAACCCTGCTGATGGTGGGTACCAAGAAGGGCCTGTGGCTGGGCACCTCGGACGAGGCACGTCGTTCGTGGGCATGGACGGGTCCGCACTTCCCGATGGAGGAGGTCTACTCCGTCATGGCCGACACCCGGCGGGCGACACCGCGGCTCCTGGCCGGCGCGTCGTCGAGCTGGTTCGGTCCGCAGGTCTGGCGCTCGGACGACCTCGGCTCGACGTGGGACGGCACGCCCAACGGCGCGGCCCGGTTCCCGGAGGACACCGGTGCGTCCCTCGCCCGGGTCTGGCAGCTGCAGCCGGGCTTCGAGGACGACGTGGTGTGGGCGGGCACCGAGCCGGGCGCGGTCTTCCGCTCCACCGACGCGGGGGAGACCTTCACGCTGGTGCGCGGCCTGTGGGACCACCCGCACCGCGAGGAGTGGAACGAGGGCTTCGGCGGTCAGGCCTTCCACACGATCCTCCCCGACCCCCGGGACGGTCGGCACGTCCTGGCGGCGCTGTCGACGGGCGGGGTGTACGCCACGGCGGACGGCGGCGAGTCCTGGTCTGCCTCCAACCAAGGGGTCAAGGCGGAGTTCTTCCCCGGTGAGCGCAACTACCCCGAGTTCGGCCAGTGCGTGCACAAGGTCGCGCGGGACTGCGCGGACCCCGACCGGCTCTACCTGCAGAACCACGGCGGCGTCTACCGCTCCGACGACGGCGGCGCCTCCTGGAACGACATCGCGCCGGGCCTGCCGACCGAGTTCGGCTTCGCGATGGTGGCGCACCCGCACCGCGCCGACACGGCGTACAACTTCCCGATCACGGGCGCCGAGGCGCGGTGGCCGGTCGACGGCAAGGCGCGGGTCTACCGGACCCGTGACGCCGGCGCCTCGTGGGAGCCGCTGGGTGAGGGCGTCCTGCCGGACGTCTACTTCACCGCGGTGATGCGCGACGCGATGTGCGTCGACGACCACGACGAGGTCGGGCTCTACTTCGGTGGTCGCAACGGCGCCGTGTGGGCCTCTCCCGACGAGGGTGAGTCGTGGCAGGAGATCGCGCGCAACCTGCCCGATGTCCTGGTGGTCCGCGCCGCACGCCTCGGCTGAGGTCTAGTCTCGCGCCATGGCCGACTTCTCGCTCTCGCGCAGCACCCGGATCGCGGCGGAGCCGGCTGGCGTCCACGCCCTCCTCGACGACTTCCGTGAGTGGCAGAAGTGGTCGCCCTGGGAGGGCGTCGACCCCGATCTCCACCGCGAGTACACCGGGCCCGACCGCGGCGTCGGGGCCACGTACCGCTGGTCCGGCAACAAGAAGGCCGGCGAGGGCGAGATGCGGATCACTGACTCCAGCCCGGGCGCGGTGGTGGTCGACCTGGTGTTCCTCAAGCCGTTCAAGGCCACCAACGTCACCACGTTCCGCCTCGTCCCCGCGAGCGAGGCGACCGAGGTGACCTGGACGATGACCGGCGAGCGCAGCGCGATCATGTCGGTCATGGGCAAGCTGTTCTTCGACAAGGCGATCGGCGGCGACTTCGAGAAGGGCCTCGCCGCCCTCAAGCAGCAGGCCGAGCGGGCCTGACCCGCGTCACGTCCTCCTTTCCTCGCCTCACCTCTGCTCGCCTCTCCTTGCCTCTCCTTGCTCCGCCCGATCGCCGTCACTCACTCGTGAGTCTCCTGGAGACTCACGTCGGAGGGCCGCGGTGGCTGGCGCGGCAGGCCCGGAGGGGTGCCAGTCGCGGCTCACGCGCGCACTGGCACGTGAGTCCGCCAGAGACTCACGAGCCAGCGCGGCCGAGCAGGCGTACGAGCCGCGGTGCACGGACCGTCCGACGACCTGGTTTCCGGGCCACCAATCGTCCACAGGGCCGTCGCCGATGCCTGGCCGGGACCCTCCTGTGGATGGCCGCTGCGCGGTGTCGGTCGACCGCGTTCGGATGGGCGTACGACATCGGACGACGCAGGAGGCACGGGTGACGGTCGCGGAGAGGCGCAGCCTGAGGAAGTGGTTGGACCAGCAGGAGGAGTGGACCGAGGACGAGTGGACGTGGTTCCGCACCGGACCCGTGGACGGGCACGTCCAAGGGATCGTGCGGCGGGTCCGACGCATCCTCGAGGTCTCGCAGAGGGGGCTCGCGGACCTGCTCGGGGTGTCGCAGTCGGTGGTGGCCCGATGGGAGACGGGACGGACGAGCCCGCGCGTGTCCGACCTGCTCGACCTGCTCCGGATGGCGCGGCTCGAGCTGGTGCTCCTCGACGACGCCGACCAGGAGGTCGATCCGATGCGGGACGACGGGGTTCGGACGCACGGCGGGAGCCGGTTCCCTGCTCATGTCGACCTCCGGGTCACCGGCTGGTGGTCTCCGGCCGACGTGGAGTCGACGATGGTCGAGTACTACCAGTGGAAGCGGCGGTCCAAGGCGGCCGGCGACCCGTCGGTCCGCTACCGCCGCTCCCGATGGAGGCGCGCGCTCGAGCGGGAGCTGTGGGGCACGCCCGACGACCATCCGTCGCTGAGGCAGTGCGCTGCCGAGGCCGAGCACCTCGACGAGCGGCGCGAGCAACGTCAAGCACGACGAGCAGCAGCGTGAGACACGTCGCCGGAGCAGGGAGGGCGTTGACTAGCCTGACGGCATGACCAAGACCCCTTCAGCACCCGACATCAAGCCCCGGAGCCGCGACGTCACGGACGGCCTCGAGGCCACCGCTGCGCGAGGGATGCTCCGCGCGGTAGGCATGGGTGACGACGACTGGGCCAAGCCCCAGATCGGGGTCGCGTCGAGCTGGAACGAGATCACGCCCTGCAACCTCTCCCTCGACCGGCTCGCCAAGGCCGTGAAGAACGGGGTGCACGCGGGTGGCGGCTACCCGCTCGAGTTCGGCACGATCTCGGTCTCCGACGGCATCTCGATGGGCCACGAGGGCATGCACTTCTCGCTGGTCAGCCGCGAGGTCATCGCCGACTCGGTCGAGACCGTGATGATGGCCGAGCGCCTCGACGGCTCCGTCCTGCTCGCCGGCTGCGACAAGTCGCTGCCGGGGATGCTCATGGCCGCCGCCCGCCTCGACCTCGCGAGCGTCTTCCTCTACGCCGGCACGATCATGCCCGGCCAGGTGGACGGTCGCGACGTCACGATCATCGACGCCTTCGAGGCCGTCGGCGCCTGCCTGGCCGGGAAGATCACCCGCGAGGAGGTCGACAAGGTCGAGCGTGCGATCTGTCCGGGCGAGGGCGCCTGCGGCGGGGCCTACACCGCGAACACGATGGCCAGCGTCGCCGAGGCGATCGGCATGTCCCTGCCCGGCAGCTCCTCCCCGCCGGCCGTCGACCGCCGCCGCGACGGGTTCGCCCACAAGTCCGGCGAGGCCGTGGTCAACATGCTGCGCCAGGGCATCACCGCCCGCCAGATCATGACCCGCCCGGCCTTCGAGAACGCGATCGCGATGGCGATGGCCCTCGGCGGCTCGACCAACGCCGTGCTCCACCTGCTCGCGATCGCGCGCGAGGCCGAGGTCGACCTGACCCTCGACGACTTCACCCGCATCGGCAAGAAGGTCCCGCACCTGGCCGACATGAAGCCGTTCGGCCGCTTCGTGTGGACCGACTTCGACCGCGTCGGCGGCATCCCGGTGCTGCTGAAGGCCCTGCTCGACGCCGGCCACCTGCACGGCGACGTGCTGACCTGCACCGGCAAGACGATGGCCGAGAACCTCGCCGAGCTCGACCCCAAGCCGCTCGACGGCGACATCCTGCGCCAGCTCGACAAGCCGATCCACGCGACCGGCGGCCTGACGATCCTCAAGGGCTCGCTCGCTCCGGACGGCGCCGTGGTCAAGAGCGCCGGCTTCGACGACTCGACCTTCACCGGCACGGCTCGCGTCTTCGACGGCGAGCGCAAGGCGCTCGACGCCCTCGGCGAGGGCGCGATCAAGGCCGGCGACGTCGTCGTCATCCGCTACGAGGGTCCCAAGGGCGGCCCCGGCATGCGCGAGATGCTCGCGATCACCGGTGCGATCAAGGGCGCCGGCCTCGGCAAGGACGTCCTGCTGATCACCGACGGCCGCTTCTCCGGCGGCACCACCGGCCTCTGCGTCGGCCACATCGCGCCGGAGGCCAGCGACGGGGGGCCGATCGCTTTCCTGAAGGACGGCGACCAGATCACCCTCGACGTCGCCAACATGACCATCGACGTCCACGTCGACGAGGCCGAGCTGGCCGAGCGCGCCGTGGGCTGGGAGCCGCTCCCGCCGAAGTACACCCGCGGCGTCCTCGGCAAGTACCGCAAGGTCGTCCAGTCGGCCGCGCACGGAGCGGTCTGCTACTGACCGAGGCCGTGGACGGCGTGGACGGGTCGGTGGATAGGTTGCCGTGGTGAACCAGAACACCGCAGCGCAGCTCGACGCCGCCGACCCGCTCGCGTCCTTCCGCGACCGGTTCGTGGGAGCCGGGTCCGACCTTGTCTACTTCGACGGCAACTCGCTCGGCAGGCCGGTCGCGGCCGCGGCCGCGCGCCTCACCGAGTTCGTCGAGCAGGAGTGGGGCGGTCGCCTCATCCGGGGCTGGGACGAGCGCTGGATGGACCTCCCCACGACCCTCGGCGACGACCTCGGCCGCATCGTACTGGGCGCAGCCGCCGGTCAGACCGCGGTCGGCGACTCGACCACCGTCTGGCTCTACAAGCTGATGCGCGCCGCGGTCGACCACGCCGTGCGGACCGCCCCCGGCCGGACCGAGATCGTCATCGACACCGACAACTTCCCCACGGACCGGTACGTCGCCGAGGGCATCGCCGCCGAGCGCGGCCTGACCCTGCGCTGGATCGAGGTCGACACCTCCGCCGGCGTCACGGCCGACCAGCTCAGCGAGGCCGTCGGCGAGCGCACCGCCCTCGTGGTCCTCAACCACGTCGCCTACCGGTCCGCCTGGCTCGCCGACGCCCCCGAGCTCACGCGGATCGCCCACGAGGCCGGTGCCCTCGTGCTCTGGGACCTCTGCCACTCCGCGGGCGCCGTCCAGGTCGACCTCGACGCGTGGGACGTCGACCTCGCCGTCGGGTGCTCCTACAAGTACCTCAACGGCGGCCCCGGCTCACCCGCCTTCGGCTACGTCAACGCCCGCCTCCAGGACGAGCTCACCCAGCCGATCCAGGGCTGGATGGGCCACGCCGACCCGTTCTTCATGGGACCGGGCTACACGCCCGCGCAGGGAATCCGACGCTTCATCTCCGGCACCCCGCCGATCCTCGGGATGGTCGCCATGCAGGCGATGCTCGAGCTCGTCGAGGAGGCCGGCATCGGGGCCATCCGGGAGAAGTCCGTCGCGCTGACGTCGTACGCCGTCGAGCTCGCCGATGCGACCCTGCCTGAGGTCACCCTCGCGTCCCCGCGCGACCCGGCCCAGCGCGGCGGCCACGTGACGCTCCACCACGAGCGGATGCGCGAGGTCACCGCGCGGCTGTGGGAGCGCGACGTGATCCCCGACTACCGCGACCCGGGTGGGTTGCGGATCGGCCTCTCGCCGCTGTCCACGTCCTTCGACGAGGTGGAGCGCGGCATGGGCGCGGTCGCGGAGGCCCTGCGATGAGCCGGCCCGTGGGCGTGCAGCTGTCGGCGACCCGCACCCGCGACACCAACGACCACGGCCAGCGGATCGGCCGCCCGGTCGACTGGACCCCCGCGAAGACCCCAAGGCCGGTCACCCTGGAGGGCAAGGGCGTCCGCCTCGAGCCCATCGGCCCGCAGCACGTCGACGACCTGGTCGCCGCGGTCTGCGGTCGCGACGACGACGCCCTCTGGACGTACCTCTTCTGGGACCGACCGGCCGACCGTGACGAGATGGCCGCGATCGTCGAGCGCGGCGCCGCCGACGACGGCCAGGTGATGTTCGCCATCGTCCCGACCGAGACCGGGCGCGCGATCGGGTTCTGCTCGCTCATGCGCATCGACCCCGCGATGGGCTCGATCGAGGTCGGCGGCATCAACTACGGCCGCCGGCTCCAGCGCAGCCGCGCCGCCACCGAGGTGCAGGCGCTGCTGATGCGCCACGTCTTCGACGACCTCGGCTACCGGCGCTACGAGTGGAAGTGCGACAGCCTCAACGCGCCCTCGCGCCGCGCCGCGGTCCGCCTCGGCTTCATCTGGGAGGGCCGCTTCCGCAACGCGGTCGTCTACAAGGGCCGCAACCGCGACACCGACTGGTTCTCGATCACCGACCTCGAGTGGCCACGGGTGAGCACGGCGCTCGACGAGTGGCTCGACGACCGCAACTTCGACTCCATGGGGCGCCAACGTGCCCGGCTCGCGGCGCGCCCGCCCGAGCCCGAGAAGTAGGACCCGAGAAGCAGGGAGCACCCAGATGGACCAGCGCGTCAGCTTCATCACCCTCGTCGTGACCGACCTCGAGGCCACCCGGAAGTTCTACGTCGATGGCCTGGGCTGGGAGCCAGAGGTCCACGTCGCGGGGGAGGTGATGATGTTCCGGGTCGCAGAGAAGGTCGTCCTGAGCCTGTGGGCCGAGGCAGGCTTCACCGCTGAGGTCGGGCACGCGCCGACACGCGGCGGCGTACCTCCCGTCACGCTGTCCCACAACCTCGCCACCAGGCAGGGGGTCGACACCGTGCTGGAGCAGGCAGCCGCCGCGGGCGCGAGGGACATCGGCGAGGCGTTCGAGCGCGAGTGGGGCGGCTACAGCGGCTACTTCGCCGACCCGGACGGCTTCCGCTGGGAAGTCGCCTACAACCCGCAGGAGATCGGGCAGTCTGTGCTCCCGTGAGCACCGCGCAGGTCCCGGGCTGGGACGACTACTTCCTCGGCATCGCCTCCGCCGTCGCGGCGCGCGCCAAGTGCACGCGCCGTCGGGTGGGCGCGGTGCTGACGATCGACCACCGGATCATCGCGACCGGCTACAACGGCGCGGCACCCGGCGAGGACGACTGCCTGATGGGCGCGTGCCCGCGCGGCCATCTGGGGTACGACGACGTGCCGGGGCTCGGCGACTACGACCGGCCGGGCACGCCCGGGTTCTGCATCGCCATCCACGCCGAGGTCAACGCCCTGCTCTTCGCGACCCGCGACACCAAGGGCTCGACCGCCTACATCACCGATCCGCCCTGCCCGGGCTGCCGGAAGGCGCTGGCCGCAGCCGGGGTGGTCCGGGCCGTCTGGCCCGAGGGTGAGCACGACCGGGAGGGCCTCACGGCGTGGGGTCGGTAGGCGCGCTGGCTCGTGAGTCTCCCCGAGACTCACGACCGAGTGCGGCCTTCTCCCCGACCTTCTCCTCCTCCGCCTTGCGCCGCCGCTTGACCTCGCCACGGGCGATGAAGAACGCGATCAGGATCGGGATCGCGAACTTCCGCACCGGCTCGGTCCACGCGGGCAGCGACGGCAGGTCGGGCCACGGGATCGAGGGCAGGTTGATGTCGGGCCAGGGGATCGATGGCCAGGGGATCGATGGCCACGGGATCGACGGCCACGGGATCGACGGGAGGTCGATGTCGGGCCACGGGATGTCCAGGCTCGGCCACGGGACGAGCGTCAGCAGCCACACCAGCAGGATCGGCACCCCGACCCCGGCCGCGGCGAGAGCCGTCTGCCGCGCCGTGTGGAGGTGCGGGTGCGCCCCGATCCACTCGGCCCGGGCGGCCGCCTTCGACCCGGCCTCGGGCTCTAAGTCGGTGCCGCCGAGACCGGTGTGCGCGGCCGCCTCGGACTCGTGGAGGGTCACCCGCCGGGCGGGGCCGACCATCGGGAACTTCAGGCGTACGGCACCACCGTCCGTCGACGTGACGACGATGGTCTCGTCGGAGGTCTTCTTCCGGCCGAGCTCCGCATCGTCGCGGGTCCACACGACGGACCGGACCAGTGCGCCCTGCGCGATCGTCACGACGTGCTCGTGCCCGTCGTGCTGCAGCGACCAGTGCTCTTCCCCCATGCCTGCAATACTAGAGCACACGCTCCAAGAAAGTGAGGGCTGAGGACGTGGCGCGCACGGTCGACCCCGAGAAGCACGAGGCGCGGCGGCTGGTCATCATCGACGCCGCCCTGACCTGCTTCGCGGCGACCGGCTACGCCGGCACGTCGACGGCGGCGATCTGCCGGCAGGCGGGCATCGGGTCGGGGACGTTCTTCCACTACTTCCCGACCAAGCAGTCGCTGCTCCTCGCGATCCTGGCCTACGGCACCGACGAGACCCGCGACTGGTTCGCGGCCCGTGCCGCCGACGCGGACCCGCTCGCGGTCGTCGAGGCCTACCTCGACCACACCGCCGAGGAGATGTCGGACCCGCGGATGGCGGGGTTCGTGCGCGCGGTGAGCGCGGTGATGGGGGAGCCCGAGGTCGAGGTGGCGCTCGCGCTCGACAGCCGGGTGCTCCAGGACGGCCTCGAGCCGTGGATCGCCCGCGCCCAGGTCGCCGGGCAGGTGCGCACGGACCTGACCGCGCGCGACCTGACCGCCTGGGTCCTGGTGGTGCTCGACGGCTTCCTCGGCCGGCTGGCGGTCGACACCGACTTCACCGCCGAGGACCAGCAGGGGACCCTGCGCGACGTCGTCCGCCGCGTGCTGGCCGCCTAGTGCGGCTTGACCCAGATCAGCTCGTCGGCCTCCCACTTCTCCAGCGCGACCGGCACCAGGCTCGCCACGGCCGCGGAGGCCGAGCCCGAGGCCAGCTCAGCGGCGTGCGCCTCGCCATGGGCCTGCCCGACCGCGTTGTTGTGGGCGTCGACCGTCGAGTCCTTCCGGTTCGGAGAGCCGGTCTCCTGCGCGGCAGCGATCGCCGCCGCCGCCTCCCGGCCGAACCGGGCGGTCAGCACGGCCTGCCACATGAAGTGCCGCATCGCGTTGGTGCGCCCCGGGACGCCCTTGCCCTGCACCGCGGCCGTCTTCAGCGCCGCCTGCGAGACGACCAGCACCTCGGCCGCCTGCGACGCGCTGAGCCCGGCCCGGGTCGCCGCGGTCCAGAGGCGAGGAACGCCGGTCGCCGCATGGATGGCAGCCGGGAGGGAGGTGTCGAGGAAACCCATAGCGACACAATTCCATGGGCGGCCACTGACAGACTCGGTGCATGAGCCAGCCGCTCCGCTTCCCGCGCCCGCTCCGCCCCGGCGACCGCATCGGTGTCACCTCGCCGTCCGCGGGCGTCGCCGAAGATGCCGCGACCCGCATCGAGTTCTGCGTCGCGTGGCTGCGCGAGCGGGGGTACGACGTCGTGGTCGGGGACTGCATGGACGGCAGCGGCCTGACCTCGGCGCCCGCGGAGCAGCGCGCCGCCGAGCTGACCCGGATGCTGGCCGATCCCGACATCCACTGCGTCCTGCCGCCGTGGGGCGGCGAGACCGCGATCGACCTGGTCGACCTGCTCGACTACGACGCGCTCGCCGAGGCCGAGCCCACTTGGCTGGTCGGGTTCTCGGACCTCTCGACCGTGCTCGTGCCGATCACCACCCGCCTCGGCTGGGCGACCCTCCACGGCGACAACCTCGCCGACACGCCGTACGCCGTCCCCGACGGGCTGCTCCACTGGCTCGACCTCGCCGGCGGCCCGGGGCCCTTCGTCCAGCGTGACTCAGGGGTCGTGACCGACTGGTGGCGGTTCGAGGAGGACCCCCGCGCCACCACGTGGAAGCACGTCGGCACCAGCCAGTGGGAGCTCGAGGGCGGCGGCAGCCTCGACGTCACCGGCCGCCTCGTCGGCGGCTGCGTGGAGACCGTCGCGAACCTCGCCGGCACCGCGTACGGCGACGTCCGCACGTGGGCGGAGACGCTCGACGAGCCCACGATCGTGTACGTCGAGGCCTGCGAGGAGGACGCGGTGAACATCTGCCGCTACCTCCACTCCCTGCGGCTGGCGGGCTGGTTTGACCGGGCGGCCGCCGTGCTGGTCGGCAGGACCGCGGCACCGAACCACCCGGACCTGACCCAGCGTGGTGCGGTGCTCGACGCGCTCGCGCGGCTCGACCTTCCGATCGTCTGGGACCTCGAGATCGGGCACGTGCCGCCACACCTCCCGCTCGTCAACGGTGCGCTCGCACGTGTCGTGGTCGACGGCGACACCCGGGAGATCACCCAGACCCTCGGTTGAGCCCCGGGCCACGCGCCCGCGCACAGGGGTGGCCGCTGTCGGTGGGGAGTGGCAGGGTCGAGGCCATGAGCGACGACCCGAAGGCACGACTCACGCACGACCAGATCCTCGAGGCCGGGATCGACGACTGGCGCAAGGTGCTCAACCGGATCCGGGCACGCTTCCGCACCGGCGACTTCGCCACGGGGGTGGCACTGGTCGACCGGATCGGGGCGGCGGCGGACGAGGCCGACCACCACCCGGACGTCTCGCTCACCTATCCCGAGGTGATCGTGGCCCTGAGCAGCCACGACGTCGGCGGCATCACCAGCCGCGACATCGACCTCGCGCGGCGGATCAGCGGCTTCGCGGCCGAGCTCGGCGCGGAGGCCGACACCTCCGGGCTGACCATGCTCGAGCCCGGGCTCGACACGGCTGCGCCCGAGCGGCTCGGAGGGTTCTACGCCGCGCTCCTCGGCGGCGAGGTGAGCCACGGCGAGCCGGTTGACCCGAGCGGCCAGGTGCCGGGCCTGTGGTTCCAGAAGGGCGAGCGCGGTGAGTCCGACCTGCCGGCCCAGGACCACGAGCAGCGCTGGCACTTCGACGTGTGGGTCCCGCACGACGAGGGGGAGCGGCGCCTCGCGGCCGTGCTGGCCGCCGGTGGCACCCTCGTCAGCGACGCCGAGGCTCCGGCGTTCTGGGTCGTCGAGGACGCCGACGGCAACCGGTCCTGCATCTGCACGCCGCTCGACCGCGGCTGACCCCATGACGTCGACGGACGAGGGCCGGGCGCTGCGCTTCAGCGAG
This sequence comes from Nocardioides exalbidus, assembly GCF_900105585.1. Lineage (NCBI taxonomy): Bacteria > Bacillati > Actinomycetota > Actinomycetes > Propionibacteriales > Nocardioidaceae > Nocardioides > Nocardioides exalbidus. Next base: position 46,095 of record NZ_FNRT01000001.1, on the reverse strand, counting down.
GTGCAGGCCGAGGTCGAGGCGGGGGAGGGGCTGGCCGACTGGCGGATGATGTTCCAGACCCTCGAGACGCGGTTCGCCACGGGAGACTTCGCCCGCGGCCTCGAGCTCGTCGCGCGGGTCGGGGGCGTCGCCGGGGAGGTCGGTCACACGCCCGAGCTCGACCTGAGGGCGACGACGCTCCACGTCCGGCTGATCTCGCGCGACGTCTTCGGCGTGACCCGTCGCGACCTCGCGCTCGCGCGGGCGATCAGCGAGGTGGCGGGCGAGCTGGGGATCTCCGCCGACCCGGCCGCGGTCGAGATCGTCGAGCTCGCCCTCGACACGCCTGAGCTCACGGAGGTCAAGCCGTTCTGGCGAGCCGTCCTGGGCTACTCCGACCACCCGCTCCACGACGCGGAGGTGCGCGACCTGGCGGGCAACGGCCCGGCCCTGTGGTTCCAGCGCACCGAGCCCCACGACACCCCGAGGCAGCGCTTCCACCTCGACGTCCGCGTCGCGCCGGAGCTCGTCGCACCCCGCACCGAGGCCGCGCTCGCCGCCGGCGGGAGGCTGGTGAGCGACGAGCACGCACCGGCGTTCATCGTGCTCGCCGACCCGCAGGGCAACCAGGTCTGCCTCACGACCGGCCTCGGCCGCGACTGAGCCTGCACCGACGCCAGCGACGCGCCACGATCCGAGACGACCGTTCCAGATGTTGGGACGCCTGTCACACTGGCTTGACGCCGGACCACCCCGGCGACGACGGTTGTCACATGCGCACCGAGAACCTTCTTGTACGCACGCGACGCGTGAGCTGAGGCCTCCGGCCGAACGCACGCGCGTCACCCCTCGTCGCCCACCGGGCCGAGGGGTTTTTTGTTGGGCAGGCACGACTCAGGAAGAAGAACCATGACGGAGCAGGGCGGACAGGTCACCGGCGCGCAGAGCCTGGTGACGTCTCTCGAAGCAGCCGGGGTCACCGAGATCTTCGGCATCCCGGGCGGCACCATCCTCCCGGCCTACGACCCCTTGATGGACTCGACGCGGATCCGGCACATCCTGGTCCGCCACGAGCAGGGCGCCGGGCACGCCGCCCAGGGGTACGCCGCGGCGACCGGCAAGGTCGGCGTGTGCATGGCCACCTCGGGCCCCGGTGCGACCAACCTCGTGACGCCGCTCGCGGACGCGATGATGGACTCGGTGCCCATGGTGGCGGTCACCGGACAGGTCGCCGCCTCGATGATCGGCACCGACGCCTTCCAGGAGGCCGACATCCGCGGCATCACGATGCCGGTCACCAAGCACAACTTCCTCGTCACCGACCCCGCCGAGATCCCGCGCACGATCGCCGAGGCGTTCCACATCGCCTCGACCGGCCGCCCCGGCCCGGTCCTGGTCGACATCGCGAAGTCGGCGCAGCAGCAGATGACGACGTACTCCTGGCCCACCGAGCTCAACCTGCCCGGCTACCGGCCGGTGACCACGCCCCACGCGAAGCAGATCAAGGAGGCCGTGCGCCTCATCCGCGAGGCGCGACGCCCGGTCCTCTACGTCGGCGGCGGCGTGATCCGCGCCAACGCCTCGCGCGAGCTCGCCCAGCTCGCCGCGCTCACCGGCATCCCGGTGGTCACCACGCTGATGGCCCGCGGCGCCTTCCCTGACAGCCACCCGCAGCACCTCGGCATGCCCGGCATGCACGGCACGGTCGCCGCGGTGGCCGGCCTGCAGAAGAGCGACCTGATCATCAGCCTCGGCGCCCGCTTCGACGACCGCGTCACCGGCAACCTCGACTCGTTCGCCCCGAACGCCCTCGTCATCCACGCCGACATCGACCCGGCCGAGATCGGCAAGAACCGGCACGCCGACGTGCCGATCGTCGGCGACTGCAAGGAGGTCATCGCCCAGCTCGTGGCGCTCCTGCAGGCCGAGGGCGCCGACGGCGACTACGAGGCGTGGGTCGGTTTCCTGGCCGGGGTGAAGAAGACGTACGCCCTGGGCTACGACGCCCCGGACGACGGTTCGCTCGCCCCGCAGTACGTCCTCGAGCGGCTGAGCGCGATCGCCGGTCCCGACTCGATCTACGCCTCCGGCGTCGGCCAGCACCAGATGTGGGCCTCGCAGTTCATCGGCTACGAGAACCCGCGCACCTGGATCAACTCCGGCGGCCTCGGCACCATGGGCTACGCCGTGCCGGCCGCGATGGGCGCCAAGGTCGGCATGCCCGACACGACGGTCTGGGCGATCGACGGCGACGGCTGCTTCCAGATGACCAACCAGGAGCTCGCCACCTGCGCGATCAACGACATCCCGATCAAGGTCGCGATCATCAACAACGAGTCGCTCGGCATGGTGCGCCAGTGGCAGACGCTCTTCTACAACGAGCGCTACTCCAACACCGACCTGCACTCCAAGCGGATCCCCGACTTCGTGAAGCTGGCCGACGCCTACGGCTGCGTCGGCCTGGCGTGCGAGTCGCCGGAGGAGGTCGACGCGACGATCGAGAAGGCCATGGCGATCGACGACCAGCCGGTCGTGGTCGACTTCCGGGTGCACCGCGACGCGATGGTGTGGCCGATGGTCGCCGCCGGCGCCAGCAACGACGAGATCAAGTACGCGCGCGACCTGGCGCCCCAGTACGACGAGGACGACATCTAGTGGACGAGCGAAGCGACACCACCATCGAACACCGTGCACAGGGAGCCTCGTCGGCGCCCGGAGCGAAGCGAGGACGTCGATGAGCACCAACAAGCACACCTTGTCCGTGCTGGTCGAGAACAAGCCCGGCGTGCTCGCCCGCATCGCGAGCCTGTTCTCGCGACGCGGCTACAACATCGACAGCCTCGCCGTGGGCCCGACCGAGCACCCCGAGATCTCGCGGATGACCATCGTGGTCAACGTCGACGAGTCCCCGCTCGAGCAGGTCACCAAGCAGCTCAACAAGCTGGTCGAGGTCATCAAGATCGTCGAGCTCGACGGTCCCGCCTCGGTCAAGCGCGAGCTGATGCTGGTCAAGGTCCGGGCCGACGCCGCCAGCCGCGGCGCGGTGCTCGACGCGGTCCAGCTCTTCCGCGCCAAGGTCGTCGACGTCGCCCCCGACGCCGTGACCATCCAGGCCGTCGGCAACGCCGACAAGCTCGCCGACCTGCTGCGCGTGCTCGAGCCGTTCGGCATCCGCGAGCTCGTGCAGTCCGGCATGGTCGCCATCGGCCGCGGCACCCGCTCCATCAGCGAGCGCTCCCAGCGCCCGACCGCCGTGCCGGCACCGGCCTCGGCCATCTGAACCACCATCCTGACAAGTGTCACCCAACCCGAATTGAAGGAGAGCCCCCAGTGGCTGAGATGTTCTACGACGACGACGCCGACCTGAGCCTGATCCAGGGCAAGAACGTCGCCGTGATCGGCTACGGCAGCCAGGGCCACGCCCACGCGCTGTCCCTGCGCGACTCGGGTGTCGACGTCCGCATCGGCCTGCAGCCCGGCTCGAAGAGCCGCGAGAAGGCCGAGGCCGAGGGGCTGCGCGTCCTCACCCCCCGCGAGGCGGCGGAGGAGTCCGACCTGATCGTGATCCTCGCCCCCGACCAGCACCAGCGCAAGCTCTACGCCGAGGAGATCGAGCCCGCGCTCACCCCCGGCGACACCCTGGTCTTCGGCCACGGCTTCAACATCCGCTTCGGCTACATCACGCCGCCGGAGGGCGTCGACGTCTTCATGGTCGCGCCCAAGGGCCCCGGCCACCTCGTGCGTCGTGAGTACGTCGACGGCCGCGGCGTCCCGGTGCTCGTCGCCGTCGAGAAGGACGCGTCCGGCGACGCCTGGCCGCTCGCCCTCTCCTACGCCAAGGCGATCGGTGGCCTCCGCGCCGGTGGCATCAAGACCACGTTCACCGAGGAGACCGAGACCGACCTGTTCGGCGAGCAGGCCGTGCTGTGCGGCGGTGCCTCGCAGCTGGTGATGTACGGCTTCGAGACCCTCATCGAGGCCGGCTACCAGCCCGAGGTCGCCTACTTCGAGTGCCTCCACGAGCTCAAGCTGATCGTCGACCTCATGTACGAGGGCGGCATCGCCAAGCAGCGCTGGTCGGTCTCCGACACCGCCGAGTTCGGCGACTACGTCTCCGGCCCGCGCGTGATCACGCCCGACGTGAAGAAGAACATGCAGGACGTCCTCGCCGACATCACCTCCGGCGCGTTCGCCGAGCGCTTCATCACAGACATGGACAACGGCTCGCCGGAGTTCACCGAGTTCCGGAAGAAGGGTGAGTCGCACCCGATCGAGCAGACCGGCCGCGAGCTGCGGAAGCTCATGGCGTGGGTGAAGTCGCACGACTCCGACTACGTCGAGGGCACCGCCGCCCGCTGATCGGCACCCGCCACGCAGGTCGACCGACGCGGCCCTCCCCTGACGCAGGGGAGGGCCGCGTCGTCGTACGACGACAGGTTAGGCTTGCCTAACACGTCGCCCGACGAGCCGCCGATCGAAGAGGTCCCGATGCCCGCCCTGCCCCAGGTCCCGATGCGCGTCCACCGCGCCGAGGTCGTCCGCGTCGAGGAGCTCGCGCCCTGGTTGCGCCGGGTCGTGCTCGGTGGCGCCGGGCTCGCCGACTTCGAGAGCACCGGGGTCGGTGACGAGTACCTCCGCGTGATGTTCCCGCCCGCGGGTGAGGCCGAGCCGAGGCTGCCGGTCGTCGAGGACGGCGTCTTCGACTTCGGCCAGGTCGACCTCGCGCTGCTGCGCACCTACACCGTGCGCGACCACGACCCGGTCGCCGGCGAGGTCACCATCGACTTCGTCGTCCACGACGGCGGCGTCGCGTCGACCTGGGCGCGGAGCGCGAGGCCCGGCGACGTCGTCGGCCTCAACAGCCCCACCGCGATGTACGACGCTCCTGCCGACCTCTCCTGGCAGGTGCTCGCCGCCGACGCCGCCGCGCTGCCGGCGCTGTCGCGGATCATCGAGAACACCCCGGTCGAGGTGCGCACCCGCGTGGTCCTCGAGCTGCCCGACGCCGACACCGACGTGCCGCTGCCGACCCATCCCGGCCTCGACCCTGACTCCGACGTCGTACGCATCGTGTCGGGCAACGGGCACGGACCGAGCCGCCTCCCCGAGGTGGTCGAGTCGCTGACCCGGCCCGACGGCGTCGGCTACGTCTGGGTGGCGGGGGAGAGCAAGGCGCTGCGCGGCGTGCGCAAGCACCTGCGCCACGCGCTGGGCCTGCCCGCCTCGGCCTACAAGTCCGTCGGCTACTGGATCGAGGACGCGGAGAAGTGGCGCGAGGACTACGACGCGCTCGACGCCGGGACGAGGGCGGCGCTGGAGGCGCTCTGGGAGTCCGACCGCCCCGAGGAGGACATCGAGGACGAGTACGACGCGAGGCTGACGGCGCTCGGCCTGTGATCCACGACTCAGACTGAAGAATTAGGCAAGCCTGACCTTAGGTGTAGTCTCCCGATCTGTGCTGGCGAACTACCTGATCGGGCTGCGCGAGGGGCTGGAGGCGGCCCTGGTCGTGAGCATCCTCGTGGCCTACCTGGTCAAGACCGACCGTCGCCACCTGCTCCCGCGGATCTGGGCCGGCGTCGCGCTGGCCGTGGGGGTGAGCCTCGCGTTCGGCGCCACGCTGACCTACGGACCCCGCGGCCTCACCTTCGAGGCGCAGGAGCTCATCGGCGGCAGCCTCTCGATCGTCGCGGTCGGGTTCGTGACGTGGATGATCTTCTGGATGGCTCGCGCCGCGCGCGGCCTCAGCGGTGAGCTCCGCGGCAAGATCGACGACGCCGCCGACGGGGGTCGCTGGTCGCTCGTGCTGGTCGCCGTCCTCGCCGTCGGTCGCGAGGGCCTCGAGACCGCCCTCTTCCTGTGGGCCGCGACGCAGGCCGGCACCCGCGCCGCCACCGGCATCTCGACGCCGACGTGGGAGCCGCTGACCGGCGCGGCCCTCGGGCTGGCCACGGCCGTGCTGCTCGGCTACCTGATCTACCGGGGCGCCGTCAGCATCAACCTCACCAGGTTCTTCACCTGGACCGGGGCCTTCCTGATCCTCGTGGCCGCCGGCGTGCTGGCCTACGGCGTGCACGACCTGCAGGAGGCCCGCTTCCTGCCCGGCCTCGGCGACCTCGCCTTCGACGTCTCCGACACCATCGACGCGAACAGCTGGTACGGCGCGCTCCTCAAGGGCGTCTTCAACTTCTCGCCGGCCACGACCAAGCTCGAGGCCGCCGCCTGGCTGCTCTACGCCATCCCGGTGATGGCCCTCTTCCTCATCACCATCCGTCGCCGCCCGAAGGCGCCCGCGAAGGTCCCGGCGCCCGCGTCGTCGGCTCCCGCCGCCTGACGCCGTCGCCTCCGTCCGGATCCCTCGAGCCCCCACCGCCCACTCGTCCACGACACCTGAAAACGAGCCACCACATGCGCAAGACCACCCTCGCCGCCCCGGTGACCGTGCTGCTGCTCGCGTCGCCGTTCCTGTCCGCGTGCACCGAGAACGCCGACTCCGCCAGCACCGGCGGCGACACGTCCGACCCGCGCGCGCTGACCGTCGACTCCTCGGCCGACGCGTGCACCCTCTCCGCCAGCGAGGCCCCGGCCGGCACGCTGACCTTCGACGTCACGAACTCCGGCGACCAGGTCACCGAGTTCTACCTCCTCGGCGAGGACGGCCTGCGCATCGTCGCCGAGGTCGAGAACGTCGGCCCGAGCATCTCCCGCGCGCTGACGGTCAACGCGCCCGCCGGCCAGTACTTCACCGCGTGCAAGCCCGGCATGACCGGCGAGGGCATCCGCGCCGACTTCACCGTGACCGAGTCCGACCAGGACGTCACCGTGAGCGAGGACCAGGCCCAGCTCGTCGAGGACGCGCAGACCAACTACGCCGCCTACGTCCAGGACCAGTCGGCCCAGCTGCTCGAGAAGACCCGGCAGTTCGTCGAGCACTACGAGTCCGGCGACGACGAGGCCGCCCGCGCGCTCTACCCGGTCGCGCGCACTCACTGGGAGCGCATCGAGACCGTGGCCGAGTCGTTCGGTGACCTCGACCCGATGATGGACGCCCGCGAGGCCGACCTCGAGCCCGGCCAGAAGTGGACCGGCTGGCACCTCATCGAGAAGGACCTCTGGCCCCAGCGCGCCGAGGACTACACCCCGCTCACCGACGAGCAGCGCGTGACCTACGGCGACGACCTGCTCGCCAACACCGAGGAGCTCGACTCCCGCGTGCAGGACCTGACCTACACGGTCGACGGCATCGCCAACGGCTCGCGCGGCCTGCTCGAGGAGGTCGCCACCGGCAAGGTCACCGGCGAGGAGGAGTACTGGTCGCGCACCGACCTCTACGACTTCCAGGCCAACGTCGACGGCGCCCGCGTCGGGTTCGAGGGCGTCAAGCCGATCGTCGAGGAGAAGGACCCCGCCCTCGCCGAGCAGCTCACCACCCGCTTCGACGACCTCCAGGCGCTGCTCGACGAGCAGAAGCGTGGTGACGGCTTCGTCTCCTACGACGACCTGACGCCCGACCAGGTGAAGGCCCTCTCCGACGCCGTCAACGCGCTCTCCGAGCCGCTGTCGAAGCTCACCGCGGCGGTGCTGTCCTGACCGAGCAGCCCGAGCCCACGACCTCGCAGCCCAGCAGCCGCGTCAGCCGACGCGGGCTGCTGGGGGCGGGGTCGCTGCTGCCGGCGTGGCGGGGGCGTACGTCGCCGGGCGGGCCACCGCCGACGCGGCGACCCCGAGCGCGGCCGACGGCGCGCGCTCGTCGTCGTACGCCTTCCGGGGCGAGCGCCAGGCCGGCATCGTCACCCCGGCGCAGGACCGGCTGCACTTCGCGGCCTTCGACGTCGTGACCGACTCGCGTGACGACCTGGTCGCGCTGCTGCAGGCGTGGACCACCGCCGCGGAGCAGATGACCGCGGGCGAGCCCGCCGGCAACGGTGCGGTCGACGGCGACGTCAACCTGCCTCCCGACGACACCGGCGAGGCGCTCGACCTGCCGGCGAGCGGGCTGACCATCACGTTCGGGTTCGGGCCCACGCTCTTCCGCGACGCCGACGGCAAGGACCGGTTCGGACTCGCGGACCGGCAGCCGGCGTCACTGCGCGAGCTCCCGCACTTCCCGGGTGACCTCCTCGACCCGGAGCGCTCGGGCGGCGACCTCTGCATCCAGGCGTGCGCCGACGACCCGCAGGTCGCGGTGCACGCGGTGCGCAACCTGGCCCGGATCGGGTTCGGCACCGTCTCGGTGCGCTGGTCGCAGCTCGGCTTCGGCCGCACCTCGACGACGTCGACGAGCCAGTCGACGCCCCGCAACCTCTTCGGCTTCAAGGACGGCACGGCCAACGTCAAGGCCGAGGAGGCCGACGCGCTCGACCAGCACGTCTGGGTCGGGTCCGGAGACGACGACGCAGCCGCCTGGCTGGTCGGCGGCTCCTACCTCGTCGCCCGCCGGATCAACATGAACATCGAGATCTGGGACCGGCAGCCGCTCGGCGACCAGGAGTCCTTCATCGGCCGCACCAAGGGCACCGGCGCGCCGCTCTCGGGTGGCGAGGAGATGACCGAGCCCGACTTCTCGATGCCCGGCAGCAACGACCAGCCCGTCATCCCGGTGGACTCCCACGTGCGCGTCGTCCACCCGGACACGAACGGCGGCGTGCGGATGCTGCGTCGCGGCTACAACTTCGTCGACGGCTCCAACGCGCTCGGCGGCCTCGACGCCGGGCTGTTCTTCATCGCCTACGTCCGCGACCCCGACACCCACTTCATCCCCGTGCAGCTGGTGATGTCGAAGACCGACGCGCTCGCGGAGTACCTCAAGTTCACCGGCTCCGCGCTCTTCGCCGTGCCGCCCGGCACCGGCCCGGGTGAGCACGTCGGCCAGGCGCTGTTCGCCTGAGTCGTCCGCCACGCGTGCGGTGCTTCCTCCCGGGCCCGAGGTGCGCGACGATTCACGTATGAGCGACACAGTGACCCCGTCCTCGGGCCTCGAGCAGACCCGCCGGCTCGGCGTCGAGACGACGGGCATCGAGATCATCGAGGAGTCCGCACGGACCGCGCGGCCCCAGGACCTGTTCTGGCCGTGGTTCGCCGCCAACGTGTCGGTCTTCGGCCTGAGCTACGCCTCGTTCGTCCTCTACTTCGGCATCTCGTTCTGGCAGAGCGTGGTCGTGTCGGTGATCGGCATCGTCGTGTCGTTCCTGCTCTGCGGGATCATCGCGATCGCGGGCAAGCGCGGCTCCGCGCCGACCATGGTGCTCAGCCGGGCGGCGTTCGGCGTCGACGGCCAGAAGGTGCCGGGCGTCATCTCCTGGCTGGTCTCCATCGGCTGGGAGACGTTCCTGGCGATCCTCGCCGTGCTCGCCACCTCGACGATCTTCACCCGCCTCGGCTGGGGCGGCGGCACCGGGACCAAGGTCGTCGCCGCGGTCGTGGTGGCCGCGCTCATCGTGTCGGCGAGCGTCGCGGGCTACCACATCATCATGCGGATGCAGTCCGTGCTGACCTGGATCACGGGCATCGTCACCGTGCTCTACATGGCACTCACCCTCGACGACATCGACTGGGGCGCGGTGCAGGACATCCCGGCCGGCTCCCTGCAGTCCGTCATCGGCGCACTGGTCATGGTGATGACCGGCTTCGGCCTCGGCTGGATCAACATCGCCGCCGACTGGTCGCGCTACCAGAAGCGCACCGCGTCGGGCCCCTCGATCGTCGCCTGGAACACCGCGGGCGGCGCGCTCGCGCCGGTCGTGCTGGTGCTCTTCGGCCTCGCGCTGGCCGGCTCGTCGACCGACATCCTCGACGGTGTCGCCGGCGACCCGATCGGCACGCTCGCGACGCTGCTGCCGACGTGGTTCCTCGTCCCGTTCCTGCTGGCCGCGATCCTGTCGCTGGTGAGCGGCGCGGTGCTCGGCATCTACTCCTCGGGGCTGACCCTGCTCTCGCTCGGCGTGCGGCTCAAGCGCCCGCAGGCGGCCGCGGTCGACGGCGTGATCCTGACCCTCGGCACGTTCTACGTCGTCTTCGTGGCCCAGGACTTCGCCGGGCCGTTCCAGAGCTTCCTCATCACGCTCGGCGTCCCGCTCGCCGCCTGGGCCGGGATCATGATCTCCGACATCGCCCTGCGCAAGCGCGACTACGACGACGAGGCCCTCTTCGACGCCTCGGGTCGCTACGGGTCGTTCGACTGGTCGTCCATCGGGCTGATGGTCGCCGCGTCGGTCGTCGGCTGGGGCCTGGTCATCAACACGTTCTCCGACGACGCCTCGTGGAACAACTGGCAGGGCTACCTCCTCGGCCCGCTCGGCCTCGGCGGCCGCGACGGTGCGTGGGCGTTCGCCAACCTGGGCGTCCTCTTCGCGCTGCTGATCGGGCTCGTCGGCGGCTACCTGCTCCGGCGTACGACGGTGGCGCGCCAGGAGGCCTGAGCGGGAACACCCGGCGGACCGGCGGTGTTGGTGCGGTCGTGAAGATCGAGATCTGGTCCGACGTCGTCTGCCCGTGGTGCTACATCGGCAAGCGTCGCATCGAGAACGCCCTGGCCGAGTTCGCGCACGCCGACGAGGTGGAGGTGCACTGGCGCTCCTACCAGCTCGACCCGGGCGCGCCGGCCGTGCCGACGGAGAACACCACGGCCATGCTGGCCCGCAAGTACGGCCAGTCGCCCGACGGCGCGAAGCAGATGCAGGACCGCGTCGAGGCCGTCGCGGCCGAGGAGGGCCTGGTCTACCGGCTCTCCGAGACCCTCCACCTCAACACCGTCGACGCCCACCGCGTCATCCACCTCGCGCACGAGCAGGGCGGCAACGAGCTGCAGGGCCGGGTGAAGGAGGCGCTGCTGAAGGCGTACTTCACCGAGGCGCGCAACGTCGCCGACCACGCGGTGCTGCGCGAGCTCGCGGTCGCCGCCGGGCTCGACGGCGCACGCGTCGACGAGGTGCTCGCCGGCACCGAGTTCACCCAGGACGTGCACGCCGACGTGGAGCAGGCGCAGGCCTACGGCGCGACGGGCGTCCCGTTCTTCGTCATCGACGAGAAGTACGGCGTCTCCGGAGCCCAGCCGACCGAGGTGTTCAGCCAGGTCCTCGAGAAGGCGTGGTCGGCGTCGCACCCGAAGATCGAGGTGCTTGCGACCGGTGACGCCGGCGAGGCCTGCGGTCCCGACGGCTGCGCCATCTGAGGCGCGCCGCTCACGGCTGCGACTTGACCCCCTGAGCAGCCTTCCGGGCGGTGGTCGTGATCCGCGCGTCCCGTGTCTCGGGCCGCTTGGCCAGCACGATCCACGTCAGGATCATCTTGCGGGCCGACGGTGACCACGAGTCCCAGTGCTCGCGTGCCCCCGGGTTCGCGTCGAACGCGGCGGCGAGGTCGTCCGGCACGACCAGGTCCTCGACGTCGTCCATGAGGGTCCACATGCCCGTCTGCTTCGCCACCTCGACGGCGGCGACACCGGCCGGCTGCATCAGTCCCGCCTCCTCGAGGCGGGCGATGCGGCCCTTGTTGATGCGGGTCCACATGCTGCCCCTGCGGCGTGGGGCGAACCACATCATCGTGCGGGACTCGTCGACCGGCTTCACCGTGGAGTCGACCCAGCCGTAGCGCAGCGCCTCGAGCACCGACTCCTCGTAGGAGAACGGCCGGTCGGCCGCCCGGCGGGGGGTCACCAGGAACACGCCGGTCGGCTGGGCGTGGTGCTCGTGGAGCCACGCGCTCCACTCCTCGATCGTCCCCGGCTCGAGCCGCTCCGCGTCGTCCATCGCGCCCATCCCCTCAGGCTAGGCGTGGGGTCCGACATGTGGGGAGCCTGTGACCCTGCGGGGCGTCGCGGGTATCGTGACGCGTGCACAGCGTCGTGCAGTCCCGGACACACTCTCTCCACTCTCGAGGACCCCGCTGTGAACGCACCCGTCAAGCCTGTCGTGCTCATCGCCGAAGAGCTGAGCCCCGCCACGATCGAGGCGCTCGGCCCGGACTTCGAGATCCGGCACTGCAACGGCGCCGACCGCGCCGAGCTGATCCCCGCGATCGCCGACGTCGACGCGATCCTGGTCCGCTCCGCGACCAAGGTCGACGCCGAGGCGCTCGCCGCCGCGTCCCGGCTGAAGGTCGTCGCCCGCGCGGGGGTCGGCCTCGACAACGTCGACGTGAAGGCCTCCACCCAGGCCGGCGTCATGGTCGTGAACGCGCCGACCTCCAACATCGTCAGCGCCGCCGAGCTCGCCGTCGCCCTGATGCTCGCCGCGGCCCGCCACATCAGCCCGGCCCACGCCGCGCTGCGGGGCGGGGAGTGGAAGCGGTCGAAGTACACCGGCATCGAGCTCTACGAGAAGACCGTCGGCATCGTCGGCCTCGGCCGCATCGGCGTGCTGGTCGCGCAGCGGCTGAGCGCCTTCGGCATGAAGGTCATCGCCTACGACCCCTACGTCCAGGCCGGCCGCGCCGCGCAGATGGGCGTGCGCCTCGTCGACCTCGACACCCTCCTCGCGGAGTCGGACTTCATGAGCGTCCACCTCCCCAAGACGCCCGAGACCGTCGGCCTGATCGGCGCCGACCAGCTCGCCCGGGCCAAGCAGAGCCTGGTCCTCGTCAACGCCGCGCGCGGCGGCATCGTCGACGAGGCCGCCCTCTACGACGCGCTCAAGACCGGCCAGATCGCGGCCGCGGGCCTCGACGTCTTCGCGTCGGAGCCGTGCACCGACAGCCCGCTCTTCGAGCTCGAGAACGTCGTCGCCACCCCGCACCTCGGCGCCTCGACCGACGAGGCCCAGGAGAAGGCCGGCATCGCGGTCGCGAAGTCGGTCCGCCTGGCCCTCAGCGGTGAGCTCGTGCCCGACGCCGTCAACGTCCAGGGCGGCGTCATCGCCGAGGACGTGCGCCCCGGCATCCCGCTCACCGAGAAGCTCGGCCGCGTCTTCACCGCCCTCGCCGGCGAGACCGCCCAGCAGCTCGACGTGGAGGTGCGCGGCGAGATCACGGAGTACGACGTCAAGGTGCTCGAGCTGGCCGCGCTGAAGGGCGTCTTCGCCGACATCGTCGAGGAGCAGGTCTCCTACGTGAACGCACCGCTGCTGGCGGCCGAGCGCGGCACCGAGGTGCGCCTCCTGACCGAGGCCGAGAGCCCCGACCACCGCAACCTGATCACGCTGCGGGGCACCCTCGCCGACGGCACCCAGGTCTCGGTCAGCGGCACGCTCGTCGGGCTCGCGCAGAAGGAGCGGCTCGTCGAGGTCAACGGCTTCGACGTCGACCTCGAGCCCGCCACCCACCTCGCCTTCCTCACCTACGAGGACCGTCCCGGCATGGTCGGCGTCATCGGTGGGATCCTCGGCGACGCGTCGGTCAACATCGCCGGCATGCAGGTCTCGCGCCAGGAGCAGGGCGGTGCCGCGCTCGTCGCGCTGAGCGTCGACTCGGCCATCCCGGCCGACACCCTCGCCGAGATCGAGTCGGCCATGCAGGCCGCCTCGGTGCGCGCGGTCAACCTGTCCTGACGGCTCCTAGGCCACCATCACCCGGCCGGCGGACCCACGACGCGATCGTGGGGACGTTGGCCGGTGTGCGTCCGCGGTGACGTGCTCCCACGCGGCGGCGAGGCGGCGTACGGCCTCGGTCAGGTCGTCCGATGAGGCGGTCCACGGGATCCGGACGTAGCGGTCGAGCCCGCCCTCGACCGCGAAGACCGGACCGGGCGCCACCACCACGCCGCGGCGCTCGGCCTCGGCGGTCGTGGCCGTCGCGAGCGGCTCGGGCAGCTCGCACCAGAGCGCGAGGCCACCATCGGGCACCCGGAACCGCCACTCCGGCAGGTGCTCGCCCAGCGCGGTGACGAGCGCGTCGCGACCGGCGACCAGCCGCTCGCGGTGGGCCGGCAGCACCTCGTCAGCGTGCTCCATCAGGTCGGCCAGGACCAGCTGCTCGAAGACCGGCGCGCCGAGGTCGAGCCCGATCCGCGCCTGGAGGAGGCGCTCCATGTCGGCGAGCGGTGCCCGGACCCAGCCCAGCCGCAGCCCGCCCCAGTAGGACTTGCTCGCGCTGCCGATCGTGATGGCCCCGTCGGCGTACGCCGCCATCGGCCGCGGCATCGACTCGGCGAGCCCCGGCGCCAGGGCGAGCGCCTGGTGCGCCTCGTCGGCGACGACGGTCGTGCGGGTGCGGGCCAGCGCAGCGCCGAGCTCCTCGCGCTGCGCGTCGGACATCAGGTGTCCGGTCGGGTTCTGGAAGTCGGGGATCAGGTAGGCCAGCCGCGGTGAGGTCTGGCGCATGGTCGCCGCCATGGTGTCGAGGTCCCAGCCGTCCGGGTCGACCGCGGCGGGCACCAGCCGTGCACCGGCGTGGCGGATGGCCTGCGTCGCGTTGGGGTAGGTCGGTGACTCCACGACGACGCGCTCGCCCGGAGCGGTGAAGGCCTGCGCGACGATCGACGCCGCCGCGAGCGCGCCGGCGGTGACCATGACCTGCTCCGGGACGGTCGGCAGCCCGCGGGCGTCGTAGGCCGCCGCGATCCGCGCCTGGAGCGCCGGGACGCCGAGCGGGAAGTAGCCGGGGCCGCTCAGGTAGGCGGGGAGCTGCGCGGTCGCGCGCTGGTAGGACTCCACCAGCCCGGGCGGGGCGGAGTGGGCCGCGCAGTTGAGGTCGATCACGTCCTCGCCGCCGGTCCCCGGCATCAGGGCCCGGTCGTGGGAGCGGCGCTGCCCGCCCGGCACTCTTGTGAAGGTGCCCGACCCGCGTCGCGCCTCGGCGTACCCCGACTCGCGCAGCACCTCGTAGGCCCGGGTCACGGTGGTGCGGGAGACGTCGAGCGCCGCGGTGAGCTCGCGCTCGCTCGGCAGGCGTACGCCGATCCCGATCCGGCCGTCGCCGATGAGGACGCGCAAGCCCTCCGCCAGGCCCAGGTAGGCAGGGGAACGCGGGAAGTCGCCCGCCAGGGTGGCTACGCGCTGGGCGCTGACGACGCGGCTCATGCAGGCCACTGTTCCACGATTGGCTATGTCGGACAAGGCCAATCGAGCGCACACTGGGGTCATGAGCACGACCTCTCCCGCCGGCACCACGCACGCCCCCCGCTCCGTCCTCGTCGACCTCGGCCCGATCGCCCAGCTGCGCGCCGGCCGGCTCGCCCGCCGCCTCCCGCAGCTCTACGTCGGGCTGTTCCTCTACGGCGTCTCGCTCGCGATGATGGTCCGCGGCGCGCTCGGCCTGGCCCCGTGGGACGTGCTGCACTCCGGCTTCATCCAGCACGTGCCGATGACCCTCGGCCAGGCGGTCGTGCTGTTCAGCTTCGTGGTGCTGGTGCTGTGGATCCCGCTCAGGGAGATGCCCGGCCTCGGCACGATCAGCAACGCGATCGTCGTCGGCCTCTCCGCCGACGCCACGCTCGCCGTGCTCGACCGCCCCGACAGCATCGTCGCCCGGGTGGCGCTGATGATCGGCGGCGTCGCGCTCTGCGGGTTCGCGAGCGCGCTCTACATCGGCGCCCAGCTCGGCCGCGGCCCGCGTGACGGCCTCATGACCGGCCTGCACCGCCGCACCGGCCTCTCGCTGCGGCTGGTCCGCACCGGCCTCGAGGTCGCCGTCGTCGTGATCGGCCTGCTGCTCGGCGGCACGCTCGGCATCGGCACCGTGGTCTACGCCCTCGCGATCGGCCCGCTCACGCAGCTCATGCTGCCGTGGCTCACCGTCGACGTGATGCGCCCCGACGAGGTCTGAGCGACTACTTCCCGGTGGGCTTGCGGGCCGGTTGCTGCGCCGGCGGCTGGATCCCGTCGGACGTCAGGAACGCGATGACGCCGATGCTGATGATGGTCGAGAAGAGCATCCCGCCCTGGCCGAACATCAGCGGCAGGGCGGTGATCGCCCACACGTCGAAGCCGCGCAGCACGCTGAAGATGATGCCGGTCGGGGCCCCGCCTGCCGGTGTGCTCACCATCGGGGCCGCGTAGTTCGGCGGCTTCCCCGTGATCCAGCGCACCGTGGCCGCGATCGAGGACAGGCCACACGCGATGGCGAGGTTGACCGCCCCGCCGCCGGAGACCTCGTCGACCAGCGTGGGGGTGGTCGACAGCGCGAAGAGCATCAGCGCGCCGCCGGGGACGACGAGGTGGGCCAGCAGCAGCCGCTGCCGCCGGAAGGGCATCATCCGCGCCAGCCCCTCGGTCCGGACGACGACCCGCAGCCCGACGCAGAGCGCAGGCCCGCCCAGCAGGCCGGCGAACGTCGTCGCGAGCACGACCGCCCGGCCGGCGTCTGCCTCGGCGGCCGCGTAGGGCACGAGCACGAGCCCGGCCAGCAGCACGTAGGGCTGCGGCGTGCGGAGCGCCCGGCGGAGGTCGCGGTGCACCAGTGCTGCCCAGCCGAGCGGACCTCCGGTGTGGCTGCGCACGTGTGCGCCACGCCCCCAGCGGCGCGCCAGCAGGACGTCGTACATCAGGCCGAGGTCGACCGACGACAGCGCGCCGGAGAGGCTGGGGGAGAGGTGCTCGGTCTGGCCGAGGACCCGGCGCGAGACCTTGCCGACCGCGGCGGCCGAGCGCCACGCGAGGAGGACGGCGACGACCACCATGGCGACCGCGACCGCCAGGACGACGCCCGGCGACACCTCCGGCAGCCGCTCGAGCTCGTGGGTCGCCGACAGGCCCAGCACCACCCAGAGCACCACGGTGACCAGCCAGGTGAGCCAGCGGGAGACCGGGTCCTCGTGCACCTGCGACAGCGCGGCGACCCCGACGCAGGCGAGGGCCGTCGCGCTGCCGGCGACGAGGTAGACGACCGCCTCGTGCCAGGCGAAGCCGCTGAGGACCGCGGGGGCGACGAGCAGGAGCGCTGCGCCGACCGCGGTCAGGGCAGTGGTCCGGAGCCAGCCCGGACGCAGCAGGCCGCCGCGGTCGACGGGCGAGCTCAGCACCCAGCTGTTCGAGGCCGGCGGGCTGAAGACGGGCCCGAGCAGGCGGGACATGCCGAGCGCGAGGAGCGCGACGGCCAGCGCGACCAGCCACGGGGCGGCCGAGCGCACCTCACCGCAGCTGCCGGTGCACGTCTCGTCGGCCAGCTGCCGCAGGTTGAGCACGACGTTGCCGGCCATCGCGCCGATCATCACCACGCAGAAGAGCGCGACGTAGGCGTCCGAGATCGCCTCGCCCCACTTCAGCTCGGCGCGGCCCCGGCGCCAGTCGCGGATCTCCTGCCGGATCTCCCGCGCGGACGGGACCTCGGCGCGCTCGGGGGCGACCTCAGTCGACATCGGAGGGCTCCGGCGCGGGCCCGAGGCGTACGACGCGGTCGCACACGCGCTCGACGAGCCCGGGGTCGTGGCTGACCAGCAGCACCGCACGCCCGGCCTTCTTCTCCGCGACCAGCTTGTCGCCGAGCCAGGTCACGCCCTCCACGTCGAGCCGGGCCTCCGGCTCGTCGAGGACGAGCAGCTTGCGCGGGCGGACGAACGCGCTCGCCAGGGCGAGTCGCCGACGCTGGCCCGACGACAGCGTGGAGGGGAGCTGGCCGGAGACCTCCATCAGGCCGACCTCGGCGAGCACGACGTTGACCACCTCCTCCGCGTCGGCCTGGGAGTGCGCCCGCGCGACGAGGTCGAGGTGCTCGACGACGGAGAGGTCGGGGAAGAAGTCGATGTCGTCCATCACGATCGCGAGGTCCGCGCGGATCTCGGGCAACCGCTCGTCGAGCACGGTCCCGGCCAGGGTCGACTCGCCCGCGTCGGCCTCGTCGGCTCCGACGATGCAGCGCAGGAGCGTCGACTTGCCGCTGCCGTTCGGCCCGACCACGCCGACCGCCTCACCGGCACGGACGTCGAGGTCGACGCCGTCGAGGATGGTCCGTTCGGCGAACTTCCGGGTGATCCCGCGGACCGTGAGCAGCGCCGGCTTGCGGGGGGCTGCCTTCTTCTTGGCCATGCCGTTCATCCAAGCAGCCGCCCCTCAGACTTTCGACGGATGCCCCCGGTGAGGCGTCCGGGATAGGAAAGGGGGCCTTGGTCGCTACCCGTGGGGGGAATCTTGCGAGTCGGTCGCCTGCTCGTGTCCGTGCCGTTGCTGCTCGTCCTGGCGTGGGGCGGTGCACCCGCGGTCGCGGTCGGGGAGCCGTCCGGATCGCTCACCGACCTGGCGGGCCAGGAGCGGAGCGAGCGCGCCGCGCCCGGCACCGCCCACCTGCGCGCGGACTCGGCCGAGGACGGCGTCGTACGCCGCACCGCACGGCTGGCCGACGTCCAGCACGCGGCCGGGTCGACCCCGTCCCAGCAGATCGCCGTCGTCGACGTCGCGGTGGACCTCGAGGCGCAGACCCTCGGTGCCGCGGCGACGCTCAACGGCGTTCCCGACGGCTCGGTGGTCAACGTCTACGTCGGCACCTGGGACGGCTCCACGTGCAACGCCCTGTTCGTCGCCGCCGGCATCCCCGGCGAGGGCGCGGCGCAGTTCGTCGACGGGGAGGCCGTGCCGGCGACGGCGACCGTCCAGGGCAACGCGCTGGCGATCTCCACCGCGGCGCACCCGCGGCTGCGCACCACGCTGTTCGAGTGCGCCTTCGCCCGCGTGACGGTCAACGCACCCGGCGGCGCCACGCTCAGCACCGCGCTGCCCGACGACCTCACCGACACCTACAAGCCGGTCCTCGAGGTCGAGCCCGACGACCGGATGGTGGGTGCGAAGAAGGGCAGGTGGGCCCGGGTGAGCCTCGAGGTCCGCAACACCTCGCGCGGCCCGGCGAGCGGCGTACGCCTCACCGCCAGCGGCACCGGCATAGAGATCCGCACGAGCACGATCGAGGTCGGCGCGCTGGACGACCGCTCGACGGAGTACCTCGACCTCGACGTGCGGCTCGAGCAGCCGAAGCGGAAGAAGGGCAAGAAGCCGAAGTCGCCGAAGCCGCGGACCCTCACGCTGACGCTCACCGCGCCCGGAGCCGCGACGGCCACCGCCACCACGACCGTGGTGCTCACGCCGAGGCCGACCACCCCGAAGAAGCTCACCGGCACCTACTGGTGGGGCTGGGAGGACACCAACCTCCAGTCGTCGGCCGGTTGGATCAACCACGCGATCTGGTTCGTCGACGCGAAGTGGGCCTACACCGGGTGGGCCGACGGGAAGAAGCCCCGGTGCTCGGCGTCGGTGAAGGAGTGCCTGCGCTACTCCTACAACCCGCGCACCGGCATGCTGAAGCTCGGCACGCAGAGGGCCAAGGTGACCTCCGAGGGCTTCTCGGTCAAGCACCCCGCCTACAAGGACGCGAAGCTCCGCCTCGAGCCGCTCACGCTGCCGAAGAAGGGCACGAAGCTGGCCGTCGACCTCTACCACCAGAACTGGTCGGGCTACTGCGCGATCACCTGCACGTCCTACACCGACTACCTCACGATGGACGCCTCCGGGAAGTTCGTCGAGGGCGGCTTCTCCGTCGGCAGCTGGCCCGGGCTGGGCCAGAGCTGGAGCAGCGCACCGGCCGACCAGAGGGGGACCTACAAGGTGGTCCGGACCGGCATCATCGAGATGTCCTACGCCGACGGCACCCGCAAGCGGCAGGTCGTCGGCGTCCAGCACGACCCGAGCGGCAAGCCCAACCCGGCCGCTGCCGGTGTCGTGCTGGGCGACGTGAACTTCTACGACTGACCGGTGCTCCTGAGGATCCGGGCGACGCCCTCGCGCCGAGGGTCGGCCACGGCCTCGAGGTCCCCGGTGGCCCGGGTCAGCGCGGCGCCGACCCCGCCGTAGTACATCGACAGCTCGTCCTCGACCCGGACCTCCTCGTCGGGCAGCCCGGCCCGGTGGACGTGCACGCGAGGATGGGCGACCGCCGCCTCCAGGCTCAGGCCGCCGCTGACGAAGCCGGCGAGCGCCGACACGATCGCGGTGGTGATCCGGTCCGCGCCGGGCGAGCCGATGGCGAGGGTGGAGCCGTCGTCGTGACGGCCCACGGTGGGCGCCATGTTGGACAGCAGCCGTGACCCTGCTGCGACCTGGCGGCCGGGCGGGTTCAGCTCCTGCTCGCCGAGGCAGTTGTTGAGCCAGATCCCGGTGCCGGCGGCGATCAACCCGGAGCCGTAGCCCGACGACACGGTGAGGGAGCAGGCGGAGCCGTCGGCGTCCGTCACCGAGACGTGCGCGGTCGAGCCCGACTCCAGCACCGCGCGGTGGTCGGCGTCGACGAGATCGAGGAAGGCACGCGATGCCTGATCGAGGTCAGCGGCGGTCTCGAGGACCTCGCGGCGGTGTCCGAGGACGGCACGCTGCACGAGCACGAAGTGCTCGACGTCGCGCCGGTCCCACCCCGACGTGGGGTGCCCGTCCGCGAGGCGGAGCATCGCGGCGACCACCACCCCGCCGACCGACGGTGGAGGAGTGGTGGCCAGCTGCCACGCACCCACCCTCGAGGTCAGCGGCGGTCTCACCACGGGTTCGTACGCCGCCAGGTCGGCCTCGCCGAGCAGGCCCCCGCGGCGCCGCACGTCGCTCGCGATCAGACGTGCCAGGTCCCCCTCGTGGAGCGCCCGCGGTCCCACGTCGGCGATGTGCTCCAGCGTGGCCGCCAGGTCGGCGACCACGACGCGGTCCTCCACCACCCCGCCCTCGTCGTCGTGCAGCGCGCTCCGGCTCGCGGGGTCCCACCCGAAGACGCTGTCGTGCACGTGCTGCAGGTAGTAGCGCGACGCCGCGCCGAGCCTGAAGCCGTCGCGTGCGACGTCGACGGCGGGGGCGACGAGCTCGCGCCAGGGCAGTCGGCCGTCCCTCCTGTGGGCCTCGCCGAAGGCCGCGAGCGAGCCGTGCGTGGCGACCGAGCCCGGCCCGACGGTGATCGACACCCCGCCCCCGTAGGCGGTCGAGACGTCCCACGTCAGCGGCGCCGGTGCGTCGGCGCCGCGGCCCAGGCCGGGCCGGTCGACCCACCCGTCCACGGTGTACGCCGCTCCGGTGGCCGGCTGGACGGCGAGGAAGCCCCCAGAGCTGAGGGAGACGAGGCCGACCTCGTTGACCATCGCCACCAGCGCCGCGGAGATGGCGGCGTCGACGGCCGAGCCGCCTGCGCGGGCGACCTCGATCGCGGCGTCGGCCGCAGCCGCGTTGGGTGCGGCGACGGCCATCGCGGTCACAGGAACCCGATCAGCGGCGGGTGGCGATGACGGTGGACGCGTCGGCGGCCACCATCACCTCGACGGCGGTGAACCGCTCGTCGGTGAGCCACTGCTCACGCAGCGTGTCGACGCGGCCGTAGGCGATCGGCGGCCACGACTCGCAGGGTGCGAAGTCGTCGAGCACCACGATGCCGCCGGGCTCGACGAGGTCGATGACCGAGTCGACGCCGACCTCCGAGGGGCTGCCGGAGTCGAGGAAGAGCAGGGAGAAGGGCCCGTGCTCGCGCAGCACGCTCCAGTCGGCCGCGAGCACCTCGACCTTCTCGTCGTCGGTGAAGATCTTCGCGGCCGCTCCGGCCAGCGACTCGTCGAGCTCGGCGGTCAGGATCCGCGCCCCGTTGCGTACGCCGCTGCGCAGCCACGCGGTGCCGACCCCGCAGCCGGTGCCGAACTCCGCCATCGTCCCGCCGCGCGTGGCGGCGAGGGTCGCGAGCAGGCGGCCGGTCTCGTTGCGGCAGAACGCGACGTAGCCGGCCTGGCGGCACACGTCGAAGGCGCGCTGCACGATGTCGGGGAGTTCCGGGGGAGCAGACATGAGGTCGCCGAGTCTGTCATCCCACGGCGCCGATCCCACGGACCGATCCGACATCTCACGATCTGACACGTTTGGTGAATCCGGGTGCGCGCGCCCGGAGCACGGTCGTACAGTCGACGCACCATGCGGACGTTCCTCGTACTCATCGATCGCCGCGGCGAGGCCTGACAGAGAGGCCACCTCGTCGCGGTGTTCGGCGTTGACGAGGTTCCGCCACCCGGCTTCTCACACCAGAGATTCCTTCTCTGAGTTCGAAGCCGTCGCCTCCGTGGCGGGTCCACGCAGTTCCTGCGCGATCCGCACACTCGCTGGCCGGCAGCCGGGCCGGGCGATCCCCGCAACCCTTGCTCCCCCACCCGCTGCGGTGTCGGTGGCTTCGGACTCACATCCCCTTCGTCAGGAGTGAGACCCATGTACGACCTGTACCCGGACAGCTGGGGCCCCGCGGCCCACGACCCCGAGAACCCACACAGCGCCGAGAACACCGCGAGCGCGGTGCAGACCGCGCTTGACCTGCGAGACAACGGCGGCCAGTGGCCGGACGACAACTAGCCTCTGCCGCATGTCCGACACCCAGCAGCCCACCGCCAGCTCGACCCTCGCCGTCATCCCCGGCGACGGGATCGGACCCGAGGTCACCGCGGAGGCCCTCAAGGTCCTCGAGGTCGCCTCGCCGGTGAGGTTCGAGTCGACGCGCTACGACCTCGGCGCCGAGCGCTACCTCGCGACCGGCGAGGTGCTGCCCGACTCGGTGCTCGCGGAGATCCGCGGGCACGACGCGATCCTGCTGGGAGCGGTGGGCGGCAAGCCCAACGACCCGAACCTGCCGCCCGGCATCCTCGAGCGCGGCCTGCTCCTGCGCCTGCGCTTCGAGCTCGACCACTACGTCAACCTGCGCCCGTCGCGACTCCTCCCCGGCTCCGCCTCACCCCTGGCCGAGCCCGGTGACATCGACTTCGTGGTGGTCCGCGAGGGCACCGAGGGCCCCTACACGGGCAACGGCGGCGCCCTCCGCGTCGGCACGCCGGCCGAGGTCGCGACCGAGGTCTCGGTCAACACGGCCTACGGCGTCGAGCGCGTCGTCCGCGACGCCTTCGCCAGGGCCGCGAAGCGCCCGCGCAAGAAGCTCACGCTGGTCCACAAGACCAACGTCCTGGTCAACGCCGGCTCGCTCTGGTGGCGCCTGTTCGAGGAGGTCGCCGCGGAGTTCCCCGACGTCACGACCGACTACATGCACATCGACGCGGCCATGATCTTCATGGCGACCGACCCCGCCCGCTTCGACGTCATCGTCACCGACAACCTCTTCGGCGACATCATCACCGACCTGGCCGCCGCCATCACCGGCGGCATCGGGCTGGCGGCCTCCGGCAACGTGAACCCGGACCGCACCGCCCCCTCCATGTTCGAGCCCGTCCACGGCTCGGCTCCCGACATCGCCGGCCAGCAGAAGGCCGACCCGACCGCGGCGATCCTCTCCGGAGCGCTGCTGCTCGACCACCTCGGCCACCCCGAGGCCGCTGCTCGCATCGAGGCCGCCGTCCTGGCCGACCTCTCCGAGCGCGCGCCGGGTGCGGGTCGTCGTACGAGCGAGGTCGGGGACGCCATCGCCGCCCGCCTCTGAGCGCCCGTCACGGGCCTCTGGAATAGGTTGACCCCATGCAGATCAGCACCACCGCCAACCCCACGCCCGTCGACGACGCCCGGCTCGTCGAGATCCTGGCGAACCCCGGCTTCGGCACGCACTTCACCGACCACATGCTCACGGTGGAGTGGACGCCCGAGAAGGGCTGGTACGACGCGAGGATCACGCCCTACGGCCCGCTGACGCTCGACCCGGCGACCGCCGTTCTGCACTACGCGCAGGAGACCTTCGAGGGCATGAAGGCCTACCGCCACGCCGACGGCTCGGTGTGGACGTTCCGCCCCGAGCAGAACGCCGCGCGCATGGTGCGCTCCTCCCAGCGGCTCGCCTTCCCCGAGCTGCCGATCGACGACTTCGTGGCCTGCGTCGACGCGCTCGTCGAGGCCGACCAGCGGTGGGTGCCGGACAACTCGGCCGACGGCGGCGAGAAGTCGCTCTACCTGCGCCCCTTCATGTTCGCCTCGGAGACCTTCCTCGGTGTCCGGCCGGCCCAGCACGTCACCTTCATGGTGATCGCGTCCCCGGCGGGGGCGTACTTCAAGGGCGGCATCAAGCCGGTCAACCTCTGGCTCTCGGAGTCCTTCACCCGCGCCGGCCGCGGCGGCATGGGCGCGGCGAAGACGGGCGGCAACTACGCCGCGTCGCTCGCCGCCCAGCGCGAGGCCATCGAGATGGGCTGCGACCAGGTGGTCTTCCTCGACGACCAGGAGTTCCGCTACATCGAGGAGCTCGGCGGGATGAACCTCTTCTTCGTCCACCGTGACGGCACCGTCGTCACGCCGGAGACGGGCACGATCCTCGAGGGCATCACGCGCGCCTCGATCATGGAGCTGGCCGGCAAGCTCGGCCACGCCGTCGAGGAGCGCAAGGTCTCGATCGACGAGTGGCGCGAGGGTGTCGCGTCGGGCGAGATCACCGAGGTCTTCGCCTGCGGCACCGCCGCCGTCGTGACGCCGGTCGGTGAGCTCCGCTCGCCCAGCGGCGTCACCCCCGCCCCTGCCAGCACCGACCTCACCATGCGGATCCGCGAGGCCCTCGTCGGCATGCAGCTCGGCCGCGCCGAGGACACCTTCGGCTGGATGCACCGCGTCGTCTGATGTCGGGAGTCACCGGATATCCGGTGACCACCCCGCTTCGCCCCCCAGATCTCGGCCGACAAGCGGGAGACTCGGGTGCACAGCCCGGTCCGCCGTGTTCGCGCTCGGCTGACGCGGATCGGTCGGTCGGGCCCTCGGGCGCCGATAGGCTTTCCCGGTGAGTGCGGCCGAGGTGGAGATCGATCCCGACCAGTCCTCCTGCAAGGGGTCCCAGGCCTTCGAGGCCCAGAGCTCACGCTCGTTGCGCGACTTCATGCGCACCGAGTCGGGCTCCGCCGGCATGCTCGTGGTGGCCGCGCTGATCGCGCTCGTCTGGGCGAACTCGCCGTGGTCGGAGTCCTACGTCGACCTCTGGCACACCGAGCTGGCGATCCGCTTCGGCGACGGCGGCCTGACGATGGACCTGCACCACTGGATCAACGACGGCCTGATGGTCGTGTTCTTCTTCGTGATCGGCCTCGAGGTCCGCAAGGAGTTCGCGATCGGCGAGCTCACCGACCGCAGCCGGGTCGTCGTACCCCTCGTCGCCGGGATCACGGGCATGCTCGTGCCGGCCGCGATCTTCCTCGCGCTCAACCCGTCGGGGGAGCAGGCCGCCGGCTGGGGCGCGGTGATCGGGACCGACACCGCCTTCCTGCTGGGGGTGATGGCGCTCGTCGGTCCGGCCGTCTCCACGCAGCTGCGGATCTTCCTGCTCACGCTCACCGTCATCGACGACATCGTCGCCGTCACCGTGATCGGCATCGTCTACTCCGACGGCCTGTCGCTCGGCGCGCTGGCGGTGGCCGCGCTGTGCCTGGTCGTGCTCGCCGTCCTCGACCGCGCCGGCGTCTGGCAGGCCGCGCCCTACGTCCTCGTGGTGCTGGTCCTGTGGGTCGCGACGCTGGAGTCCGGCGTGCACGCGTCGATCGCCGGCATGGTCAGCGGCCTGCTGGTGCCCGCGCTCGACCCGCGGCGCGCCGACGTCGAGGCGGCGGCACGGTCGTTCCGCGCCTTCCGGCAGTCGCCGATGCCCGGCGTCCAGCGCGCTGCCCGGCGTTCGCTGACCCGCGCGATCTCGGTCAACGAGAGGCTCCAGGAGGCCCTGCACACCCCGACCAGCCACGTCGTCGTACCCCTCTTCGCGCTGGCCAACGCCGGTGTCGACCTCCGCGACGGCGTGCTCGGCGACGCGCTCGCGTCGAGGCTGATGTGGGGCATCGTGCTCGGTCTCGTCGTCGGCAAGGCGCTCGGCATCTTCGTCGGCGCGTTCGCCAGCGTGCGGCTCGGCTGGGGTCGGCTGCCGCAGGGGGTCGGGCTCGGACACACGCTGGCCGGTGGCGCCCTGTCGGGCATCGGGTTCACCGTGTCGCTGCTGATCATCAGCCTGGCCTTCGAGTCCACCCGCCTGCAGGACCAGGCCCGCGTCGGCGTGCTGCTCGCGGCCGTGCTGGCCAGCCTGGCCGGATGGGCGGCCTTCCGGTTCTCCGCGCGCTTCCTCGGCCAGACCGACGCGGCGCTGCCGCGCACCCTCAGCCGGCCGGTCGATCCCGGGCGCGACCACGTCGTCGGGCCGGTCGACGCCGAGCTGACCCTGGTCGAGTACCTCGACTACGAGTGCCCGTTCTGCGCCCGGGTGAGCGGTGTCGGCGACGAGCTGCGCGCCCACTTCGGTGGCCGGCTCCGCTACGTCACCCGCCACCTGCCGCTCCCGGTCCACCCCCACTCCGAGCTCGCCGCGCTCGCGTCCGAGGCCGCCGCGCGGCAGGACAGGTTCTGGGAGATGCACGCGGTCCTGTTCGCCCACCAGGACGAGCTCGAGCTCGAGGACCTCGTGGGCTACGCCGCCGACATCGGCCTCGACGTCGAGCAATTCATGCGCGACCTCGACGACGACGACGTGCACCGCCACGTCGAGCACGACGTCGCGTCGGCCGAGGAGAGCGGGGTGCGCGGGACGCCGACCTTCTTCATCGGCGACACCCGCCACATCGGCCCCCACGACGCCCGCAGCCTGATCGCTGCCCTGGAGCAGCAGGGCGCGGGTCGGCCGATCGGCTGACCCGCTCCGGCCCCAGGGCCGATCCGTCGTACGCCGCCGCGGACGAGGCTCGTCGTCATGACGACGACCCCGCTCCGACCGGCGGCACCGACGAGGCGCCGCGGTGACTGGTGGATCCCGACCAGCCTGATCGCCCTGACCTTCGTGCCGGTCGCCGCGGGGGCGGCACGGCTGGTCGACCTGTCGTCGGGACGGACGGAGGAGAACGCGCGGTTCTTCGACCTGCCCGTCCCGATCGTCGTGCACATCGTCGGCGCGACGACCTACTGCCTGCTCGGTGCCTTCCAGCTCATGCCGTCGTTCCGTCGCAGGCGGCCCGGCTGGCACCGGGTCAGCGGCCGGATCCTGGTCCCCGCCGGCCTCGCTGCGGCGATCAGCGGGCTCTGGATGGCGACCCTGCACGACCTGCCGGCCGAGGACGGCACCGTCCTGATGTGGTTGCGGGTGATCTTCGGATCGCTGATGGTCGCCGGGCTCGTGCTGGGTGTCGCGGCGATCCGGCGCGGTGACGTCCGCACCCACCAGCGATGGATGGCGAGGTCGTACGCCGTCGCGCAGGGCGCGGGCACGCAGGCACTGGTCCTCGGGCCGGTCGCGCTGCTCGTCGACCAGCCGGGCGCCGGTGTGAAGGCCGCCGGCATGGGGTTCGCATGGGTGCTGAACCTGCTCGTCGCCGAGTGGCTGGTGCACCGCTCGCAGGCTCGCCGGTCCCGCCGCGCCGGTCAGTCGAGGCGTCGGGTCTGGTAGGCCCAGAGCGCGAGCTCGACCCGGTTGCGGACCCCGAGCTTGGCCATCAGCGCGCCGAGGTGCGTCTTGACGGTGCTGAGCGAGATGTAGAGCTCGGCGGCGACCTCGTGGTTGGTCAGCCCGCGTGCGACGGCGACCAGCACCTGCTCCTCGCGCTCGGTCAGCGGCGAGGTGGGCTGGGGTGGGACGTCGCGGCCGGCGAACGACTTGAGCATCCGGGTCGTGACGGTCGGCGCGACGAGCGAGCCGCCGTCGGCCGCGGCCCGCACGGCATGGGCGAGCAGCTGCGCTCCGGAGTCCTTCAGCAGGAAGCCCTTCGCGCCGGCGAGCAGCGCGCCGTAGACGTACTCGTCGAGGTCGAACGTGGTCACCACCACGACCGCCATCGGGTCCGCCACCTCGGGGCCGGCGAGCGCCCGCGTCGCCTCGATGCCGTTGAGCCGCGGCATGCGGATGTCGAGGAGGCACACGTCGGGCCGCAGCGCCCGCGCCTGCTCGACGGCGTCCTGCCCGTCGACGGCGGTGGCGACGACCTCGATGTCGGGCTGCGCGCCGAGGATCATCGCGAGGCCGGTGCGCACGATCTCCTGGTCGTCGGCGACGAGCACGCGCAGCGGCGTCATCGGCGTACGCCCGTCGGGAGCGTCGCGACGACCTGCCACCCACCCGCCGGCCCCGGGCCGGCCTCGAGCCGGCCGCCGAGCAGCGCCGCGCGCTCGGTCATCCCGACGATCCCGAAGCCGGCGCCGTTCTTCGTGCCGGCGGTGCCGTCGTCGGTGACCGTGAGGGTGAGGTCGTCGTGCCGGGCGTCCAGCGAGACCTGCACGGACGTAACTCCTACCGCGTGTCGACGAGCGTTGGCGACCGCCTCCTGGGCGATCCGGTGCACGGCCGCCGCGACCGTGGGGGACAGGTCGTCGATCCCGTCGGCGACGGTGACTTCGACGCTCGGACCCGGTCCCCCCGCGGTCGCGAGCCCGGCCAGGTCGTCGAGCGGACGGTCCGGCGCCTCGTCGTCGGTCCGCAGCATCCGCACCACCTCGCGTGTCTCGGCCAACGTGCGGGTGGCCTCCTCGTCGATGCGCCGCAGCGCGTCCTTCGCGGCCCCGGGCCGGTCGTCCGCCACGGCGAGGCCCGCCTGCGCGCTGATCGCGATCGCGGTGAGGTGGTGGGCGACGGTGTCGTGCAGGTCCCGCGCCAGTCGCTCGCGCTCCTGCTGTCGTACGTCGTCCAGCTCGCGCGAGCGCAGCTGCGAGCGGGTGCGGAGGGACGCACCGACGGCGATCGCCGCGATGACGACTGCCGTGCCGCCGACCTGGTCGGCCATCGCGAGGTCCTGCGCCCACAGCGACGTGCTGGCCGCCAGCCAGAACAGCAGGAGGCCTTCCACGGCCTGCTTCCCTCGTGCCCACCGCGCGAGCGAGAAGGGGATCAGGAGCCCGACCACAGCGGAGTTGAGGTCGTCGGGCCGCGGGTCTCCCGTGACGAGCGAGCGGAGCCAGAGGGCGAAGACCGTCATGAAGAAGACGCCCACCATCAGCATCGGCTTCGTGCGGCGCACCAGCAGGGTCGGCAGCCAGACGATGAACGCCGCGAGCGCGATCCACCGGTCGTGCATCTCGGGGCGCAGCACGGTCGCCTCGACGATCCCCGCCACGGCCACTGCCACGACGAAGGCGTGGTCCCATCGCCCGGCCGGCCCGGCGTCGGCCGGCGCGGGCAGGCGCCACAGCGACCGGACGAGCGTGAGCATGCGTGAACCGTAGTGCTCGGGGCGGTTCCACCGGATCGGCCGGATGACCGAGTCCGGGGCGGTGCGTGAGCCACATCCCGGGGCCGTGGATCGTGGCTCACTCACCGCCCGGCCGGCGTGCTCACGCTGCGGAGGAGGCGCACCTGATGCAGAGCCGGGCGGCCGGGAGCGCCTCGAGCTGGGCGTCACCGATCGCCGAACCGCAGCGCTCGCACACGCCGTACGTCCCCTCCTCGACGCGCGCGGCAGCCGCGTCGAGCTCGACCAGGTGGCCACGGACCTGACGCACCAGCGCCCCGATCTGGGAGCGCTCGAAGGCGATGGTCGCGCCCTCGGGGTCGTGCTCGTCGTCGGCGTTGGTGTCGAGGGAGGCGGCGACGATCGCGTCGTGGTCGCCGGTCAGCGCCTCCAGCCGGGCGCGGGCGGCGGCGCGCTCGGCAACCAGCCGACGTCGGATCCCGTCCATCACGACATGATGGAGCAGACGTACGACATCGCCGGAACCCGCGCGTCTCGCCCGTATCCTCATGACGTGACGACACCGACTGACGCCCGTGCGGGGGCGACGGCGCCGCCGCCCGGACTCACCGTCGGCGGCTACGCGCTGCGCGCCCGCCTCGGCGAGGGCGGCATGGGCGTGGTGCACCTCGGCCAGAAGCCGGGGGAGCGTCCCGTCGCGATCAAGGTGCTCCGCCCGCACATCGTCGGCGACGACGAGGCCCGCCGCCGGCTCGCGCGCGAGGTCAGCTCGCTGAGCCGGGTCCGGAGCCGCCGCATCGCCGAGATCGTCGACGCCGACCCCTACGGCGACATCCCGTTCGTCGCGACCCGCTACGTCCCGGGCCTGTCGCTGCACGACCACGTGCAGGAGGAGGGCGCGCTCGACGGCGACGACCTGCTGTGGTTCGCCGACTGCCTGGCCGAGGCGCTCGAGGCCGTCCACGCGGTCGGCGTGCTCCACCGCGACATCAAGCCGTCCAACGTGATCATGGAGGGCCGCACGCCGATCCTGATCGACTTCGGGCTGGCCCGGGTGGCCGACGACTCGCGCATCACGATGAACGGCTGGCTGCTCGGCACCCCCGGCTACCTCGCGCCGGAGATCCTCTACGGCGACGACGCCAGCGCGGCGTCCGACGTGCACGCCTGGGCCGCCACGGTGGCCTACGCCGGCACCGGCCGTGCGCCCTACGGGCGAGGCCCGTCGGTGGCGATCATGGACCGCGTCCGCCGCGGCGAGCACGACCTGAGCGGCCTCGACCCCGACGTCCTCGACCTCGTCGAGGAGGCGCTCGCCCCGCGCCCCGAGGACCGGCCCTCGCTCGAGGAGGTGCGCGACTGGCTCGAGGACATCTCCGGCGGCACCCCGCGCGAGTCGCACGCGAGCGGCAGCCCCGTCACCCTGCCCTACGTGGCGGCGAAGCACGAGGAGTACGACGCCCCGACCCGCCTCGGGACCGCCGCTGCTCCGCCGGTCCTCCCGGTCGAGCAGGCTCCCGCGCCGGTCGAGCCCTTCCACTGGTCGCAGGACTGGACGTCCGAGGACGACCGCGCGACCGACCGGTGGGACGGCGGCACCGTCCCGCACCGCCAGACGCGCGTGCTGCCGGACGGCACGACGGAGTACGTCACCGACTACGGTCCGCCCGTCCGGGAGCGGGTTCCGGCGGGCCAGCGCCTGCGCCGGTCGCTGACCCTCGTGGCCGGCGCCGGGGTGGTGGCCGGTGGCATCGCCTTCGCCCCCTACGTCACGACCGCGGTCCTCTTCCTCGTCGTCTGGCTGCTGCGCAGCGGCTCGCTGGCCGCGTCGTCCGCCGGCAACCGGCGAGACCGTCGCGGGGCCAGGTGGTACGACGGCGTGCAGGTGCTGCTCGCCGCCCCGTGGCACGTCGTGGCCGCGCTCGGCGGTGCCCTGATCCTCTTCCTCTGGAGCATCGGCATCGCCTGCGCGATCGCGCTGCTCTGCTTCGCGGCCTCGATCTCGATGACCACCTCGCTGGCCGTCGTCGGCGCCACCTTCGCGGTCGCCGCCTGGCTCGGCCCCGGCGCCGAGCGGGTCCGCTCGCCGGTCCACCGCGTGGTCGACCCGCTGGCCCGACGCGGCGTGCCCTGGCTCATCCTCACGCTGCTCGTCGCAGCACTCGGCTCGGGCCTCGGCGCGGCTGCGTCGGCGCAGGGCACGAGCTGGTCGCCGTACGACTCCGCGCCGTTCTCCGACGTGCGGCTGCCCGGTTGGCTCTAGACGTCCGGTGACCACCGGGACCCCGCCGAATCCGACGCCGGACCGGTGATGCTCTAGGCTGGTGGTGTTGAAGGGGTGGACTCGTCCATCCTGGTCGCGCACATGGCGCGACTCGTATCTTGTTCTTCCTGGTATTCGGTTCGCTGGACATCAGCACGGGTGGATGGCTTCAGCGGCCGGCGGGCACGTCGTCCCCGGCACCGAACAGAGGAAATGACAATGGCTCAGGGCACCGTGAAGTGGTTCAACGCTGAGAAGGGCTTCGGCTTCATCGCGCAGGATGGCGGCGGTGAGGACGTGTTCGTCCACTTCTCCGCGATCCAGACCAACGGCTACAAGTCGCTCGACGAGAACCAGAAGGTCGAGTTCGACGTCACCGCCGGCCCCAAGGGCCCGCAGGCCGAGAACGTCCGCGCCGTCTGACGTAGCGCACCGAAGGGCCCCGACCGCATCTGCGGTCGGGGCCTTTCTGCTTGTCCGGGCTGCTCGGCGTGTGCTCGCCGCCCCGGCGTTCAGGCGTCGAGCAGGTCCGCGTGGTCGAGGACCACGCCCGCCAGGTCGCGCGTGCGCGGTCGGTCGGCGCCCGGGGCGTCGGGACGCAGGCGCATGGCCAGCTCGCCGGAGTAGAGGAGCACGAGCGCCTCGACCACGACGGGCGCGGCCGGG
Source organism: Nocardioides exalbidus (assembly GCF_900105585.1). NCBI lineage: Bacteria > Bacillati > Actinomycetota > Actinomycetes > Propionibacteriales > Nocardioidaceae > Nocardioides > Nocardioides exalbidus. The sequence continues at coordinate 14,266 of NZ_FNRT01000001.1, read as the reverse complement.
CCGACGACGGGCTCCGCGAGCTCGAGGAGCCGCGCGCCAAGCGTCTCCGTCTCGTGACGGACCGCTGCAGCGAGCACGGGTGTGGGCTCGACGTGTCCGGCGGCCGTGCCGAGGAACGCGCACCACCGGGCGCTGGTGCTCCTCCTCCGGAAGGTGTCGATCGCGTCGAAGACGGCCAGGAGCCGGTCGCGGTCCGTGCTAGCCGCAGCCACCGCCGCTTCCCACACCTCGAGCCACTCCGCGTGGCGCCGGTCGAGTGCGGCCGCGACGAGGTCGTCCTTGCTGCCGTAGGCGCGGTAGAGCGTCGCCGGGGAGACACCGGCCCGGTCGAGGATGACGTCGACCGGCGCGTGGGTGTCGCCCCCGGCGAACACGACCTCGTCGACGGCGTCGAGGAGCCGGGTGCGGGTGGAGTCACGGGTGGCCACGTGTGAAGTGTAGGGTCAAGAAGTGAAACGGTCGTTATCGTTCTTGTCGTCCCGCGACGGGTGGCTTGTGGTGGCCGGCTGCGGGCTCATCGCCGGGACGTACGGTCTGGTCCGCCTCGCCTACGGGCTCTTCCTGCCCGACATCGACCGGTCGGTGCCGCTCGGCACGGCGACCGCGGGCTTCATCGCATCGGGCTCGTCAGTGGCCTACTGCGTGGGCGCGCTCGCCGGGGTCGTGCTCGACGGCCGCCCGCGAGCCCTGCTCGTCGCCTCGGTCGCGACGGCCTCGGGCGGTGCGGTCGCGATGGCACTCGCCCCTGGCCTGGCCCTCCTGGCCCCTGCCGTCGTCGTCGCCTCGACCGGGGCGGGCCTGGCGTCACCGGGACTGGTGGCGGTCGTCGCGCGCACCGTCTCGCCCCAGCGGGCCGATGCGGCGCAGGCGACGGTCAACGCCGGCACCGGGCCCGGCCTGGTGGCGGCAGGCGTGCTCGCGCTGGTGATGCCGGACTGGCGCGCTGCCTTCGTCCTGAGCGCGGCCGTGACCGCGCTCGCCGGTGGCGGCGTGCTGCTGCTCGATCGGGGGTCGGTCCGCCCCGCGACCGGCTCTCGGACGCCAGCGCACGGTGGGGCCGCCGCACTGACGGCGCTCGGGGTCCCGGCGATTGCCGCGATCCTGATGGGCGCCGCCTCGGCGGTAAGGTGGACCTACGGCCGCACACAGCTCGCAGCCACCGGGGCCGGCGACACGACGACCGTGCTCGCCTGGATCGCCCTGGGTGCCGGGGGTACGGCGACGGTGCTCACGGCGGGGCGGCTCGCGTCGCTGTCGCCACAGCGAGCCTGGCTGATCACTTCCGCGGTGGTCGCCGCGTCGACCGCCGGCCTGGGCCTGACGGACGCTCCGGCACTCGTGCACGGCATGGCGTGCTTCGGGTTCGGCTGGGGCTTCGTCGCGGCGAGCTCCGCGCTCATCGCCTGGGCGAGCCGCGTGGTGCCCGCCCGAGGAGCCGCCGGCACGTCGGTGCTGTTCGTCGCGCTGGTGCTCGGTCAGGCCGTCGGCGCCGCCCTCGCCGGGGTGGTCGCGGACGGGTTCGGCATGTCGACGGCCTTCCTGCTCTCGGCGCTGGTCGCGCTGGGTGCGGCGGCGTGCGGCCGGGACTGACCAGCCGCACGCCGGACGTACGCCGACCGCTCGCGCTACTTGGGCTCGGCGCGCAGCAGTCGCAGCAGGCCCAGGACGAAGGGCACCACGAGCCAGATCGTGCCGGAGACGAGGAGCTGGGCGAGGACCTCGCCGCTCGGCGCGCCGTCGGCCTGGAACAACAGCCCCTGCGCCGTGTTGAACTCGATCCACGGCGCGAGGTCGGCGAACCACTGCTGGAAGGAGCCCAGGATGCCGACCGCGATCGGCAGCACGAGGGAGTAGATGAAGTAGGTGACGATCGCCGCCGGGCTGTTCATCAGCAGCATGCCGATGGCGAAGCCGGTGAGGATGCCGATGAGGTTGGCGACCAGGAAGCCCTTGACCAGGACGTCGGCGGTGATCGACCAGCCGCCACCGCCGATGAGGGTGCCGACCGCGGCGACGAGCATGGCGATGACGATCAGCACCGCGCCGAGGATCAGGCCGCCGCAGAGCTTCGCTGCCACGACGCGACCGCGGTGCGGCTCGAGGGTGAAGGTGGTGAGCCCGGTGCGCTGGCTCCACTCGCTGGTGACCATCAGGATCAGCAGGATGGGCAGGAAGTAGCCGAGGACGGCACCCGACACCGCGATGACGTCGCCGAAGTCGCGGGCGTTCTCCGGAGCCGCGAACGCGTAGATGACTACGACCGCGAGGCTGAGGAGCACGATCGAGCCGGAGAACCAGCGGCCGGCGCGGGTGTCGAGGGCCTTGCGGACCTCGACGCTGACGAGCCGGGTGAACGGGACGGCCGGGGTGCCCGAGACGTCCAGGACCTCGGACTGGCTGGTGGTGCTCATGCGTTGCCTCCCTGGGCGGTCGCGGCGGCGGGATGTCCCTCGCGCTGGGTGTCCTCGGTGAGGGAGAGGAAGAGGTCCTCGAGGCCGGCGGCCCCGGACCGGAGCTCGGTCAGCACGACCTGTGCCTCGAGCGCGGCCCGTCCGACGGTGGGGGAGTCGGAGTCGACCCGCAGCCCACCGGCCTCGACGGTGACCTGGTGCCCGGCAGCGGTCAGGTGGCGACCGAGCGCGTCGTTGTCCTCGGAGTGGACCAGCGTGCTGCTGGCCTGGCCCGACAGCAGGGACTCCTTGGTGCCCGAGGCGACGATCGTGCCCCGGCCGATCAGGATCATCTCGTCGGCGATCAGTTCGACCTCGTTGAGCAGGTGGCTGGAGAGCAGCACGGTCCCGCCCTGGTCGGCGTACGACTTGAGCAGGCGCCGCATCCACCGGATGCCCGCCGGGTCGAGGCCGTTGGCCGGCTCGTCGAGGATCAGCACCGACGGGTTGCCGAGCAGCGCGTGGGCGATCCCGAGGCGCTGGCGCATGCCGAGCGAGTAGTTGCGCACCCGGCGCTTGGACTCCGCCGCCGTGAGCGACACCATCTCCAGCATCTCGTCGACGCGCGTGTCCGGAAGGCCCATGGTCTTCGCGCCGATCATCAGCACCTCGCGGCCGGTGCGACCGGCGTGCTGGGCCGAGGCGTCCAGCAGGACGCCGACGTGGCGGCCGGGGTTCGGGATGTCGCGGTAGTCCCGGCCGCCGATCTTCACGCTGCCCGACGTGGCCGGCGTCAGCCCGACCATGATCCGCATCGTCGTGGTCTTCCCGGCTCCGTTGGGGCCGAGGAAGCCGGTCACCCGGCCGCGTTGCGCGGTGAAGCTGACGTCATCCACGGCGGTGAACCCGCCGTAGGTCTTGGTGAGGCTCTCAACCGTGATCATGGGGTCCACCCTGTCATGTACGACGGGGCCGGGACGACCGACATGTGCGGGCCCCGCACGCCCAGATCCCGAGACGCACGTCTCACGCCGGCCGCATCAGTGGCACCATGAAGCCGTGACCAGCAGCACGATCATCATTCGCTAGCGCGACGAGCCACTCGTCGCGCCCACCTCCTGCACCCCAGGAGGTTTTTTCATGTCATCAGCCAGAGAGATGCTCCGATGGACCTGCACGGCGCCTTCCACGTCTACGACACCACCCTGCGCGACGGCGCCCAGCAGGAGGGGCTCAACCTCTCGGTCGCCGACAAGCTGACGATCGCCAAGCAGCTCGACGGCCTGGGCGTCGGTTACATCGAGGGCGGCTGGCCGGGTGCGAACCCGAAGGACACCGAGTTCTTCCGCCGCGCGCAGGAGGAGCTGGACCTGCAGCACGCGAGGCTCGCGGCGTTCGGCGCCACCAGGCGCGCGGGAGTCAGGGCCGCCGATGACCCGCTCGTCGCCGCCCTCCGCGACTCGGGCGCCGGCGTCGTCACGCTCGTCGCGAAGTCGCACGACCGGCACGTCGAGCTCGCGCTGCGCACCACGCTGGAGGAGAACCTCGCGATGGTGCGCGACACCGTGACCCACCTGCGCGAGGAGGGACAGACGGTCTTCCTCGACGCCGAGCACTTCTTCGACGGCTACCAGGCGAACCGGGCGTACGCCCTCGAGGTCCTCCGGACCGCGGCGGAGGCCGGCGCCGAGGTCGTCGCGCTCTGCGACACCAACGGCGGCATGCTGCCGGACTGGGTCTCCGACGTCGTGCTCGACGTCATCGACACGACCGGTGCCCGCGTCGGCATCCACGCGCACAACGACAGTGGCTGCGCGGTCGCCAACTCGCTGGCCGCGGTCAACGCCGGCGCGACGCACGTCCAGGGCTGCATCAACGGCTACGGCGAGCGCACCGGCAACGCCGACCTCGTCACCGTGGTCGCCAACCTCGAGCTCAAGCTGGACAGGTCGGTGCTCCCGCAGGGACTGCTGCGCGAGGCGACCCGGATCGCGCACGCCGTCGCCGAGGTCACCAACTTCCCGCCGGCCTCGCGCCAGCCCTACGTCGGCACGTCGGCGTTCGCGCACAAGGCGGGCCTGCACGCCAGCGCGATCAAGGTCGACCCGAACCTCTACCAGCACATGGACCCGCTCGACATCGGCAACGACATGAGGCTCCTCGTCTCCGACATGGCCGGCCGCGCGTCCATCGAGCTCAAGGGCAGGGAGCTTGGCTTCGACCTCTCGCACGACCGCGAGCTGGTCACCCGCGTCACCGACCGCGTCAAGGAGCTCGAGCAGCGCGGCTACACCTTCGAGGCCGCCGACGCGTCCTTCGAGCTGCTGCTCGCCGAGGAGGTCGAGGGCACCCGGCCGTCGTACTTCGACGTCGAGTCGTGGCGCGTCATCACCGAGACCCGCACCGGTGGCGAGGCGATCTCCGAGGCCACGGTGAAGCTGAAGGCGGAGGGCGTGAGGTACGTCGTCACGGGCGAGGGCAACGGCCCGGTCAACGCACTGGACGCAGCACTCCGTGAGGCGATCGGCCAGGCGTTCCCCGAGGTCGCGAAGTTCGAGCTGATCGACTACAAGGTCCGCATCCTCGACCAGGGCCACGGCACCGACGCCATCACCCGCGTGCTGATCGAGACCTCCGACGGCCAGTCGTCGTGGGTCACCGTGGGCGTCGGCGCCAACGTGATCGAGGCGTCGTGGGGCGCGCTCGTCGACGGCCTGACCTTCGGCCTGCGTCGCCAGCACGGCTAGCAACCACCCGACGACCGAGAGGCCCCGGCGGGCAACCGCCGGGGCCTCTCGTGGGGGAGCGGGTCAGCGCACGACCCGGAACGACGTCCGGACCTTGCTGGGCGCGACGGCCTTGCTGCCGTCGTAGGAGACCAGCAGCTTGTGCTTGCCGGCCTTGATGGTCCGCCTGATGTCGAACACCACGCGGCCGTCGGCGAGCTTCTTCGTCGCGACCACCTTGCCGTCGACCTTGACGACGACCTTGCCGGTCGCGTCCGCGCCCGTGGCCCTCACCTTGGCGACGACCCGGAAGGCCTTCTTGAACCGCGGCTTGGCCGGGTTGACCTTGACCGTCGTCCGCGACGCCGCCCTGGCGGGCACCGGTGCGGCCTTGACCGTGGCGGTGAAGGTCGCCGACGAGGCGGCGTTCGTCTCGTCACCGCCGTAGGTCGCGGTCAGCGTGTGCGTGCCGACCGGGAGGTTGCCAGGCAGCTCGACCGTGGCGGCACCCTTGGTGAGCGCGGCCCTGCCGAGCTGCTTGCCGGACGCGTCGGTCACCGTGACGGTGCCGGCCGGGTCCGCGCCCTCGGTCCCGACGCGCGCCACGGTCACACTGGCCGTCGAGGCCTCGCCGAACGTGGACGGCTCGGGGGAGTGCGACGCGGTGACCTTGGTCGGCAGCTTGCAGCCTGCCTCGCACGCCGTGCTGTCACGCAGCTCGGCGATCGCCTGGCGCGCCGTGCCCTGGTCCCCGTTGTTGCCGAGGAACTTCAGCGCGGCGTTCAGGTGGTACCTGACCAGGGGTGCCGAGGAGGCGCCCTGGGCGGCGTACGCACGGGCCTTCTCGAAGTTGGCGGTCACGGCGTCGAGGGGCTCGCCCGACAGCGCGCCGGAGCGCGCGGCCTGGTCGACGTAGGAGCCGGCCACCGCGAAGCTCGGTGCCCACGTCGTCGTGGTCTGGTGCTGGGCGTTGAGCTCGTCGGCCGTGACCTCGCTGGCCGCCGCGATCTCGTCCTCGGAGAGCAGGTCGCTCGGGAGCAGGCCGAACGCGTCGAAGCCGCGGGCGATCTCGCTGCCGAAGACGTTGCCGTTGTACCAGTACGTCGACCAGAAGCCGCCCAGGTTCAGGCCGGTCGGGTTGGGGGCGTTGATCGGGCCGCGGTCGTAGTAGGCGAGCTCGACCGGGTTGCTCGAGTCGGTGAAGTCGAAGATCGACATCCCGCCCTGGTACCAGGCCTGGACCATGATGTCGCGACCGGGGACCGGGACGAGCGACCCGTTGTGGGCCACGCAGTTCTCCTGCGCGGTCTGCGGCACCGGCAGCTTGTAGTAGCTGCGGAACTTCATCTTGCCGCCGACGATGTCGAAGATCGCGTTGGCGCCCCACTCGGGCCGGTCGGTCTCGCGGCAGCGCGGGCTCGAGCCGCCGCCCCACTCGTCGGTGAAGATCACCTTGGTGCCGTCGTTGTTGATCGTGGCCGAGTGCCAGTAGGAGAAGTTGACGTCGGCGACCGCGTCCGTGCGGACAGGGTTGGCCGGGTCGCTGATGTCGAGCAGGATGCCGTTGCCCTGGCAGGCGCCTGCCGCGATCCCGATCTCCGGGTAGGCGGTGATGTCGTGGCAGGTGTTGGTGTTCGGGGACGGCGAGTAGTTGGTGCCCGACGGGTGGGTGCCGTTGGGCGGCAGGTTCTGCAGCCCGTTGTAGGCGCCGGTGACCGGGTCGGTGAAGATGCGGGGCTGGCTGACGATCGCCGCGTCCTCGGGCGCGTCGAGCGGCACCTTGATGACGTCGATGCGCCACTGCGTCGGGTTGCCCGTCGTCACCGGGGTGTTGCTGTTGGTCGGGGCGTTCTCGCACCCGGCGAGCTCGTCGGCGGAGCGGACGCTCGAGGTGCCGGAGTTGTAGATGTAGAGGTTGTCGGGATCGCTGGGCGAGTCCACGAGCGTGTGGGTGTGCGAGCCGCGGCAGGTCTGCACGTAGCCGACCTGCTCGGGGCTGGAGATGTCGGAGATGTCGAAGATCCGGATGCCGCGGAACCGCTCGGGGTTCACGCTGCCCGGGGCGCCCTGGGTGCCGCAGTCGATGCGCCCGGACGTCTGCTCGACCGACATGAAGAGCAGGTCGCCGTGGACCGAGACGTCGCCCTGGCCGCCGGGGCAGAGGAAGGACCCGCGCAGGCTGGGCTCGGCCGGGTCGGAGATGTCGTAGACCTGGAACCCGAGGTAGTTGCCGACGATCGCGTTGTCGCCGCTGAAGGCGAGGTCGGAGTTGATGCTCGACGCGCCCGGGTTGCCGTCGAAGGCGCCGGTGCGGGGGTCGTTGTCGAGCAGCTCGATGTTGCTGGCGGCCTCGGACCACGGGAGGTATCCCGGGGCCAGCCCGATCCGGGGGTCGGGGTCCGCGGCACCGGCCTGCGCGGCGGTGGCGGCGACGGTGGTGGGGAGCATCGTGGCGACCAGTGCTCCTGCGACCAGTCCCAGGACTCGGTGCGGGCTTCTACTGCGGCGGAGGTCCGACATGGAGGTGGTGACGACCTTTCAATCGTGGCCGCACGCAGGGACTTTCGGACGGTGATCCGCGCCCCGGAGCGACCTATGATGCCGAGCAACGTAGCGACGCGGATGTGTCGCGCACCATGGACCAAAGACTGATTGCGACCACCGGACCACCCGCGGAAGTGAGCACGCATGACCCTCCTGGCCCGGCTCGGCGCCGTGCTCGTCGTCGTCCTCGGCACGACGTCCTGCACGGGCAGCGAGCCCGACGGCAAGCCGTCCGGAGCCGAGCAGGCCGAGGGCGACGCGCCCGTCGTGCAGCTCGGCGCACCGGGGGAGGGCAACAGGACGCTATCGCCCGAGGACGTCGAGGAGCTCTCGACGCCGATGCACACCGAGGCCGACGTGGAGTTCGTCGAGATGATGATCCCGCACCACGAGCAGGCGCTCGAGATGGCTGCGCTGGTGCCGGACCGCGCCGGGGACCCCGGCCTGCTCGCGATGGTCGAGCGGATGGAGGTCTCGCAGGCCGACGAGATCCAGCAGCTGAAGGACTGGCTCACCACCAACGCCTCGTCCGACAGCGCGCAGGGCGACCACGGGGATCACGGCAGCGACCACGGCAGCGACCACGGCGGCGACCACGGTGACCAGCACGCCGACATGCCCGGCATGCTCACGCCGCAGCAGCTCGACCGGATGCGCGACCTCGACGGGCGGGCCTTCGACCGCTACTTCCTGCGGGCCATGATCAACCACCACGACGGGGCGATCATGATGGTGCAGGACCTCATGGACGGCGGCGAGGGCGGCCAGGAGACCACCATCTTCCAGCTCGCCAACCACATCGGCTCGGACCAGGCCGTCGAGATCGCCGCGATGAAGCGCAGGCTGAAAGCCCTCGGCGGCTGACGGAATGTCCTAGGTTGGCGGCGTGACCCAGCCCGCGTCGTACGTCGACCAGCCGCGCGACCCGCGTCCCACCGACCGCGTCGTCACCGTCCTGCTCCTGATCGCCCTGATCGTGCTCGCGCCGGCCGCCGGCTTCATGGGACTGCTCACCGCGATGGCCACCGACTCGTGCGGCTCCGGCAACGACTGCAACGAGGGTCTCGTCGCGACCGGCGTCTTCACCTCGGCCGCCTCGCCGATCGTGGTCGCCCTCGTGGCGCTGGTCTGGGTGGTCGTGCGCTGGCGGCGCGGGCGCACCACCTGGTGGGTCCCGCTGGTCGCGGCCCTCGTGGCTGCCGGCACGTGGTGGATCGGGGCGCTGATCACCTTCGGCGCCGTCGGCTGGTAGCCGGTCCTCCGCCTCAGGCGCCGACGATCCGGCGCACCAGGTCCTGCCAGCCCGCCTCGACCCGCTCGATCGACAGATGCTCGTGGTTGACCTGCTGGTCGAGCACGACGAGCTCGAGCGGGGCCAGGACCGCGGTGGCGAGCATGAGCAGGTCACCGGAGACGCCGAGCTCGCCGAGCAGGTAGCGCACGTGCATGTTGGCGAACGACAGCGCGGCCACCGAGCGTGCGCCCGGTCGTCCGGCCGCGGCGATCAACCGGGCGTGGCTGAGGTTGGTGGCCAGGCGCGAGTGCCCGAAGGCCAGCAGCCGGTCGTAGGCCGGGGCGCCCGGCCCGAGGGGCGGGGGACCGGAGAGCACGCTGGCCTGCCACGCGGTCTCCGACTCGTTGAGTACTGCCGCCATCAGGCCCTCGCGGCTCTCGAAGCGCCGGAAGAGCGTGCCCTTGCCGACGCCGGCCTCGGCCGCGACGGTGTCCATCGTCACGCAGTCGACCCCCCGCGTCTCGACGAGGTGCAGCGCTGCCGCGAGGATCGCCTCGCGGTTGCGAGCCGCGTCGGCCCGCTCCGGGGCGGGGCCGTCCGCCATCGGGAGCAGGTTGGTCATGCCGCCACCCTAGGGTCCGGAAAAAGATCTGGACATCGGGAATGAAAACGGACCACGGTCCGTTTTTCCGGTATGACCACTCACCACCAGACCCGTGTCGCCGTCCTGCTCGGCTCCCTCCGTGCCGGCTCGCTCAACCGCCGCATCGCCGAGCACCTCCGCGACAACGCCCCCGAAGGCGTGACCGTCGACGTCGTCGAGGGCCTCGACACCATCCCGTTCTACAACGAGGAGATCGACGGCGACACCGTGCCCGCCGGCGCCTCCGCCCTGCGCCAGGCCGTCGCGTCCGCCGACCGCGTCCTCGCCGTGACCCCGGAGTACAACGGCACCATGCCTGCCGTGCTCAACAACGCCATCGACTGGCTGTCCCGCCCCTACGGCCAGGGCGCCATCGTCGGCAAGCCCTTCGCGGCCATCGGCGCCACCCCGACGCCGTACGGCGGCAAGTGGTCGCACGAGCACGCCCGCCACTCCGCCACCATCGCCGGTGCCGTCGTGGTCGAGGGCATCGTCGTCGACGAGTCCGCCGTCGAGGGTGACCCGCTGCAGAACGAGGAGGCCATCCAGCGCTTCCTCGGCGCGCTCGACGCCCTCGTCGCGCACGAGGTCGAGGCCGCTGCCTGACCCACTCCGCTGGTTGAGCAGGGCGAGGAACGAGCCCGTGTCGAAACCAAGGATGAGTAGGTTCGTGGAGTGAGCCTCCACGACCTGACCGCGCTCGAGCAGGGTGACGCCGTCCGCCGCGGCGAGGTGTCGCCGCTCGAGCTCGTCGAGCACTACGCCGGACGCGCCGACCACGTCGGCGCCTTCATCACGACCACCGTCGAGCAGGCCCGCGACCACGCGCGCCGGCTCGCCGACACGGGACGCCCCACGGACGCAGGTCCGCTGTGGGGCGTCCCGACGGGCATCAAGGACCTCCACCCGACGGCGGGCGTCCGCACCACCTTCGGCTCGGCGGCCTACGACGACTTCGTCCCCGACGCCTCCGACAACGTCGTCCTGTCCGTCGAGGCAGCAGGGATGCCGAGCCTGGGCAAGACGAACACCCCGGAGTTCGGGTCGCCCTGCTACACCGAGCCGGACGTGGCTCCACCGGCCGTCACGCCGTGGGACACCACCCGCACCGCCGGCGGATCGTCCGGTGGCGCCGGAACCGCGGTGGCCGCCGGCCTGCTGCCGGTCGCGCCCGGGTCCGACGGCGGTGGATCGATCCGGATCCCCGCCTCGTGCTGCGGCCTCGTCGGGCTGAAGCCGAGCCGCGGGCGGATCAGCGGCGCGCCGATGTACGGCGACCCGATCGGCCTCGCCACGCCCGGCACCCTCGCCCGCACGGTCCGCGACGCGGCCGCCCTCCTCGACGTCCTCGAGGGCCGTCGCGTCGGGGATCCCTTCTGGGCGCCCGAGCCGACCACCTCCTTCCTCGATGCCTGCGACCGCGAGCCCGACCGGCTCCGGGTTGCCCGCTTCATCGCGCCCGTGATCGCCGACGTCGAGGTCGCCCCGTCCAGCGTGGCCGCCTGGGAGGCCGCGTCGGCCCTGCTCGCCGACCTCGGCCACGACGTCGAGGACGTGCCGGTCCCGATCCCGCCGGCGGCGGTCGCCGACTTCGAGACCTGCTGGGCCGTGCTGACGGCCCTGTCGCCGGCGCCGCCCGGACGCGAGGACCGACTGCGACCGCTCACCCGCTGGCTCGGCGAGCGCGGCCGCGCGGTCAGTGGCCCCGAATTCGGCCTCGCCATCGGCAGCCTGCGTCGCCACGCGGCCGCCGCCCTTGCCGCCCTCGCGCCGTACGACGTCGTCCTCACCCCGACCCTCGCCCGCCCGCCGGCGCTGGTGGGCGAGCTGCGCGACGACGCCGATCCGGCGCGCGACTTCGCGAACCAGAAGGACTTCACGCCCTGGACCAGCGCGTGGAACGTCACCGGCATGCCGGCGGTGTCGCTCCCGCTCCACTGGACCGACCACGGGCTCCCGGTCGGCGTGATGCTCGCCGCCCGGCCGGCCGAGGAGGAGCTGCTGCTCGCGCTCTCGGCCCAGGTCGAGGAGGCAGCGCCGTGGGTGGACAGGCGGCCGCCCGGCTGGTGACATGGCTGCCATGGGCCAGCTGACGCCGTACCTCTGCGTGGCGGACGCGCGTGCCGCGATCGAGTGGTACGTCGACGTCCTGGGCGCCGAGGTCGTCCTCGAGCCGATCCTGATGGACGACGGCCGCGTCGGCCACGTCGAGCTCGCCGTCGGTGGCGGTCGCTGGATGATGTCGGACGAGTTCGACTCCGCCGGGGTCGCGGCGCCCGACGCCTCCCGCGGTGCGAGCGTCTCGCTCCACCTCGAGGTCGACGACGTCGACACGGTGTGCGGCCGCGTCGTCGCGTCGGGCGTGACGCTCGACCGCGGCCCCGAGGACAGCCCGCCCGCCGGTCGGGTGGCGGTCTTCCGCGACCCCTTCGGGCACCGCTGGTTCGTCAACCGGCCGACGGGCTGAGGGGCCATCGGAAGGGCTGTGCACCCGAGTCTCCCGGTTGTCGGCCGAGATCTTGCCTACGAAGCGGGGTGGTCACCGGATATCCGGTGACTCCCGGGTCAGCGATCAGTCGCCGATCCCGCGCGCGTGGAGCGCGTCGCCGGTGTCGCGGGCCCGGGCGACGACGCGGATCACGAAGGGGATCAACCGAGCCCGGGGTGAGCGCTCGAGACCCCGCGCGACGGCGGCGTCGCGCGACTCCTCGGCCAGCATGATCGTGGTCGGGATCGCCCGCAGCATCAGCGAGAAGGCCAGGGCCACTGCCTCGGGATCGACCCCGACCCGCCGCAACGGTTGCAACCCGCGTGACACCGCGTCGAGCACCTCGTCGACCGGCGTCGTCACGGTCAGCGTCGTCGCGAGCAGGATCAGCGCGACCAGGTCTCCGACGACCTCGACCGCGCGCGGCCAGCCGTTCTGCCACACCGTCCACGCGCCGAGGATCGCCGCCGTCAGCAGCAGCCACCGCATCGCCCGGAGGGTGAGCCCGAGCCGGGCACCCGACCACACCAGCAGCCCGGCCGCGACAGCCAGGAACGCGACCGCCGACCCCGGCCCGCGTACGACGACCACGACGAGGCTGGCGACCATCAGGCCGAGCAGCTTCGCGCCGGCCGGGAGCCGGTGCAGGGGCGTCGTACCGGGCTGGTGCAGGCCGAGCAGCTGGGCGCTCACGCCGACCGCCGGTAGTGCTCGACCACGTCGGCCGGGTCTCCGTCGAGCTCCACCCGGCCGTGGCGCACCAGCAGCGCACGGTCGCACCGCGCGGCGAGCTCGAGGTCGTGGGTGACGACGACGACCTGCTGGGAGAGGCCGAGCAGCAGCTCGCCGATCCTCCGGCTGTTGCCGAGGTCGAGCAGGGTGGTCGGCTCGTCGGCCACGAGGATCGACGGCTCGGTCGCGAGCACGCCGGCGAGCGCGAGCAGCTGGCCCTCGCCGCCGGACAGCGCGTGCACGCTGCGGTCGCCGAAGCCCTCGAGCCCGTGGTCCGCGAGGACCCGGTCGGCCCGGGCCAGCCGGTCCGCCTTGTCCTTCACCTGGCGTCGCAGCGATAGTGCCACGTCCTCGCGCGCGGTCGGCATCACCAGCTGCGCGGCGGGGTCGGTGAACATGAACCCCACCCGGCGTCGTACGTCGCGTCCCTCCCGTGCCACGTCGAGGCCGTCGACGAGCACGCGGCCGGTGGTCGCGGGGACCAGCCCGTTGACGAGCCGGGCGAGGGTCGACTTGCCCGAGCCGTTGGGTCCGATCAGGGCGACCCTCCGCTCGGTGAGGTGGAGCGTCGTCTCGTGGAGGATCTCGCGGGTGCCGTCGTGGGTCGGGACCGTGACGGTGACCTGCTCGAGGCGGATCTCGCTCACGTGGCGGGCGTGCCCTGGGGCCGCGCCTCGGCGGTCGCGGTGACCGGCCGGCCGAGCAGGTCGGGGAAGGCGCGGTGGACGGCGGTGGCGACGAGCGCCATCGCGACGTTCTTGAGCAGGTCGCCGATCCAGAAGATCTTGTCGATGTCCCACGCCTGGCCCCACGTGAGGTCGGCACGGAGCACGAGACCGGCCATGCCGAGCGTGTGGATGAACAGTGCCGAGCTGAGCAGGCCGGCGCAGAAGATGGCGACCGGGCTGACGAGCGAGCGGCGGGGGAGCCGCTCGACGATCGCGCCGCAGAGCGCGGCGGCGAAGACGAACCCGACGAGGTAGCCCGCGGTCGGGCCCGTCAGCACCGCAAGGCCGGCCGCTCCGCCGGAGAAGATCGGCAGCCCGGCGGCGCCGCCGGCGACGTAGAGCAGGACGGCGAGGAAGCCGGGGCGGCTGCCGAGCACCGCGCCGGAGAGCAGCACCGCGAAGGTCTGCAGGGTGATCGGCACCGGGCCGGCGACCTTGATCGCGGGCAGCAGGGCACAGGCCGCGACGAGGGCGGCGAACGCGGCGATCAGGGCGATGTCGGTGCCGGGGTTGCGACGAGTGCTCATGCGGGGGATCCTCTACCTGAACGGTGATCAGTTGAACGGTGTTCAGGTTAGGGTCGCCGGGTCCACACGTCAACGACGAGAGGGGAGGGCGACGTGCCCCACCACCGCTCCGACGTGCTCGACCACGCGATCTCGCTGCTCGATCGGGGCGGCCTGGCGTCGCTGACCATGCGCCGGCTCGGCACCGAGCTCGAGGTGCAGCCGAGCGCGATCTACCACCACTTCGAGAGCAAGCAGGTGCTGCTCGCCGCCGT